>DASQOO010000203.1:0-34817 GCA_035644435.1 Steroidobacteraceae bacterium
CAGGGACGCTGAGGTCCCACGACAGCGTCGGTTGCGCGCCGTAGTCGCCGTGAGCCTGCAAGTGCGCGGTGCCGTAGCGCAGGTCCGTGTCGTCGACTTTGATCGTCTCATCGATGTAGCGCAGGTGAGCGCGGCCGTTGAGCGCCTGGTTACGCAGCCGGCCTCGCAGGTCGCTTACGCGCAGCTCGAGTGCAGCCTTGCGATCGAAACCGCGCCCGCTGGCCTCGACCTGCAAACCGACTCTGCCCGGAAAGCGCGCATCGAGCTGCCCTGCATCGATCCGATCGAGGTTCGCGCTCACGGTCCAGGGAGCGTTAGCGCCGAATCCGAGTGAACCCTTCGCCTGTATTGCTCCGTCCAGCGCCTGCGCACGCAGATCCTCCCACGTGATTGCGTCGCGCTCGAACAAGCCGCGGCTGGTGATCGTCGCCGTTCTGCCCCAGCCCGCGACGGCGGCGCTCGCGGTGTATTGGTACGGCACCTTGCCCTCGAGCGTGAACTGACCGCGCTTGCTTTGAACCAGGGGCTTGCCGATGAACGGATAAGAGAGCGCAGACCACTGGCCGGTGAGATGCAAGTCGGGCCAGCCACCGTGGAACCCCACATCACCAGCCGCCCGCACTTCGCCGTGGGTCGCCTGGAGCAACACCTGCAGATCGCTCGCATGCAACGTGCGCTCTGCGAACGATCCATCGACCTTGATATCGAGCGGCCCGGTCTCGGGAAATTTCGGTTGCAGAGTTCCGGTGAGATGCAACTCCTCACCGGCGCCCTGAGCGGCCAGCGTCGCTGACGGCACGCTCACGGGCGAATGTAGCGACCAGGGCTCGAGCGTGAAGTCGCGGATGTTGGCGCTCGCTTCCCAGTGCCAGTTGTGCGTGAGCTCGAGGAGGCTTCCGGCGAGCGACGCGTTCAGCGGTTCCGAAATGAAGCCCTTTGCAGCCAGCCGGTCCAGATCGCCATCCGCCTCGAGTTGTCCAGCCCAGCGCGGCTGATCTGCCGGCGCATAGCTCCAGTCGATCTTTCCACCGAGGCGCAAGGGCTGGGTAGCGTGCAGGGACGCATCGCCCGCGAGCGAGAGATCGCCCATCGTCAAGGCGGCACCGCGAACCTGAAGTCGCTCGGCCGTGAGCTCGGCCGATGCACGTAGTTGCGTCGCTTCCAGTGCGCGCCCACTGACGAGAATGAGCTTCGCCTGTGCGACCGAAACCCGGTTGCTGTTCACCCGCAGCCAGCGCGGCAGAAGATGAGGCGGCGTAGCGGATTCAGGACTCAGCCGCGGCTTGAGCGTGACCTCGACACTTGCCGCATCAAAGTAGTCGGCGTCGATCGTTTGCAGCAGGATCCGTCGCAGCCGCACGTCGGCATGCACATCGGTGGCGACGATGTGCACGCGTTCCTGGTCGAGCTCGAAGCGCTCAATATGTAGCGGCCCGCGCAACACACCGGTGAGGCCGTGAAATTCCAGGCGCACCTTACTTATTCCCGAGACGCGCGCCGCCAGCCATTGCAGGCCTGGCTCGGTGTAGCACAGCCAGTACACGACCACGGTCGGGACGCTCAGGCAGATGACCAGCGCGAGCGCGATGATGATTAGCGTGCGGCGTGTCATGAAGCCGTGCGGTACCGCTAGAGGCGCGGCTGGATGTTGAGGTGCAGGCGTGGGCGCATGTCGGGCTCGGAGAGTGCCTGGGCGATATCGATTCCGAGCGTCACGACCGGAATGCGCCAGCGAAAGCCCACGCCCACCGAATACTCGAGCGGATCGCCCAGCTTGTTCACGGCGTTACCAGTGTCGAAGAACGCCGCGATGCCGAAGTTGCGCGGCAAGTCGCGCTCGAATTCGATGCTGAACACCACCAGGTGGCGGCCGCCCGTCTTGTTGCCGTCCGCATCGACCGGCGAAAGTGAATTGAGCGCAAAGCCACGCACGCTCATGTCGCCGCCGGCAAAGAAGCGCCGCGAGCCCGGCAATTCGGAGAAATCTGCGACCGCGCTCAACCCCAGCTGGCCGCGCAGCAGCAGGTGCCAGCGCGGCGTCAGGTCGAACACTTTCTCGTCTTGGACTCGAAACTGCAGGAAGTCGGCATCCGAACCGAGCGCGCTGGTCGAGCCGGTGAGTTCCGCGTAGAGACCGCGTCCCAGCGTCAGCGGCTCGGCGCCGCTGAAGCTCGCGGGCAATAACGCATAGCTGATGCCCGGCACCAGTAACGTGTCGGTGGTGCGCTCGCCCGGTGCAATGCTCTCGGTTTTCTCCAGCGTCGTGAACAGTGAGCGCTGCCAGCGACCGCGAATCTGCGTGAGGCTGGGCGTGAACTCGATGGTCCTGGTTTCCAGGTCCGCCAATTCCTGACGGCCGATGGAGGATTGCAGGTTGAAGCTCTCAAGTGCCGGGTCTCCCACCGGGATCACATAGCGCGCCTGCAACTGCTGCTGCGTGGAGGCCCCGAGCAGATCGACGCGTGAGCGATGGCCGCTGCGGTTGATGCGCCGGTCTTCCCAGGCGAGCGTGCCACGAAAGCGCGTGTCGGTGCCGTAGCCGACGGCGAACGTGTACTTGTTGCGCTTGCCGGTCTGAGCCCGCACCGTCACGGGCACGGTGTGTGTCTGGGTGTCCCTGGTGCCCGGAACGATCTCGACGTTGCTGAAGAAGAGTGTGTCATCTAGCGCGAACTGCGTCGTGAGTAGCTTACTGGCATCGAAGAAATCGCCTTCCCGGTAGCGCAGGTAGCGCACCACGAGTTTCGGATCGACGGCATCCTGCTCGATGGTGGTGGCGCCGAAGCGATAGCGCTCGCCGGTCTGCAGCTCCAGGATCGCTTCGGCCGTCAGGTTCCTCGGATCGACGCGCAGCTCGTTGCGCTGATAGCGCGCATCGAGATAGCCCGAGCTCAGGGCGGTGCGTTGCAGGTCGCCCTTGAGACGGTCGTAGGCCGTGTGGCTCAGCCGGTGTCCGGGCTTGAGCGTGGTACCCGCGATGATCTCGCGGAACATCTTCTCGTTCTCGCCAGGGCCCGTCACGCTGATCGAGGTCGAGGTCAGGATTACCGGCGGACCGGGATCGATCTTCAGGTGCACCCGCCAGTCGTGGCCGTTCTGCAGCCGCTCGACGCTCGACTGCAGGGTCGGCGCGTAATAGCCGAAGGGACGCATGGCGCTGCGCACTTCGTCCTCGAGGCGCTCGTTGAGCCGATCGACCATCGCCTCGTCGACATCGTCGCGTTCGCGATAGCGCTGCACGCTCAGAACCACGAGCAGGTTCTGGCGCACGTCGTCATCCACGCCATCGATGATCAGCTCGATGTTAGCCCGCGCGCTCGGCATCAGCACGTAGAGCGCGAACGCCGCCACCCAGCGCCTGGCGCTACGAGCGAACTTCATTCCGGCCTCGTGCGCCAGTCATTCAGCGTGTTCCGCGCGCCATTCGAACGCATCCTCACCGGTAGTGCGACCCTGGCGGTCGAAGCGACGTTCCCGTACCTGCACCGATCCTTCAAGGCCGATCCTGAGGACAGTCGAGCAACGCGTGCCGTAGCGATCATCGACGATGAAGGGCGCCGAGAGCAGTCGCTCCCAGTCGAGGCCGATGCCGGTGTCGGGCAGGAGGTGATCTGGCGCAGCCTCGCGATCGGCGAGCATCGACAGCAGGTCTTCGAGCGCGGGTTCAGGTGTTGCGATCAGCGTCTCGAAACTTGCGCGCGTGCGCGCGAGCTTCGGCCAGGAGGTGTCGAGCAGGTGATTGCTCAGCCCGTGCACACCGGCTTGCAACGCTCGCGCGAAGGGTTCGGCGCGGTTGGACGCGTAGTGCATGCGCTCCGAATCGGCGAGCAGGAGGTTGAAGCCCGCGTACTGGTCGGCCTCAGCGCCGAGGTCCGCCAGGAATCGCGCCGAGGGCAGGCTGCTGTTCAGGTAGTTCGTGATCAGGCCGCCGCGCGAGGGCATCCCCGGAGTTGGCCGCTGCAGCTCGCGGTAGTTGGTGACGACGCCGAAGTCACCGCGCTTCGAGAGTCCGAGCCAGGTGCCACCCGCTTGCAGGTCTCGCCCGGCGAGAATCCGCTGCGGCTCCGCCCACCACGCCATGGGCGCGGTGGGACGATCATGGAATTCGTCCCGATTGCCGGCAAAGATCAGGCGGTAGCGGGGATGAACGTTCCAGGCGAAGACCAGCAGGCACATGCCCGCATTGTAGGAGGCCGCGCGCTCGACGGTGAACCCGCCCCTTTGGGAGCGGGCGGGCTCAGATCGAAGCGTGGTCGGCCGAAAACGCGGCTGCGGCCGGGGACGTCACACGCTACGTGTCATTCCTTGAGGACGTAGGTGATCCACAGACCCTTGTGATCGCCGTTTTCCTGGTGCGAGGTCATCCCGGCGAAGCGATAGCCCTTTGCGAAATAGGTGTTGTGGGCTTCATTGATCTTGGTGACCGAGCTGAAATGCTCATCGATGTAGACCGTCACAATCGCCGGTGGCGCAGCTGGCGTGTCCTTATCGGCAGCGGCCGCGCTATGGAGCAGCAGCGTCGAAGCGACGATGCCGCCCGCCAGAGTGGCAACGATTGCACTGGAGATGATGGAAATGCTGATCTTCATCGGCCTGACCCTCCGCTGAGTGTTTACCCCGAGCGTGCTGTAGGCCGGCTCGTGCCACCGGCTCCAGCCTCACTCCTTCAGAACATATGTGATCCAGAGTCCTTCCTGGTCGCTGTTTTCCCGGTGCGCAACCATCGACGCGAACCGGTACCCCTGCGCGTGGTACTTGTTGTGCGCTTCGTTGAGTTTCTTGGCGGAGCCGTAGTGCTCTTCAACGTACACCGTGAGGATGGCGGGTGGCGCGGCCGCTTGATCATTGTTGGCTGCATGCGCGCTGTTGAGCAGGAGCGTTGCAGTAACCAGGGTGCCGCCCACGACACCCACGATCGCGCTGAACAGGATGGATACTCGGAATTTCATCGGGTTGTTCCCCTTATTCTTGTGTAACGGAAAGTGACTCAATGAGCGCTGGCCGCCTTGGGCGTGACGGCCTTGTGCAGTTTCCTCACCTTCAAGCCCAGGAGCAACAGGGCAACGCCGTAGACGATTGCATACGCAGCGATCACCCAGACGATCGACAGCGCGCCCATGGCGGGGAACATGAGCACCAGCACGGCAAAGGCAATCGACAACGCGCCCGCCAGTCCGAGCCAGAACTCTCCCTGGATCTCCTTGCGCAGCCGGATGGCTGCCACGATCTGCAGCACGCCGGTCACGAGGCTCCAGGCCGCGATGTACAGGAGCAACGCGAGCGCCGCAGCTGAGGGGTGCCCCAGCGTCAGCACGCCGATCAGGATTCCGAGCGCCCCGAGCAGGCCGACCAGCCAGCGGCTTTCAGCTTGCGAGCGTTTCGAGAGCGCCGAATAGAGGGCGATCACACCGTCGACGAGGACGTAGGCGCCAAAGAAGAGTACCAGCACGGCGAGGGTGATCCCCGGCGAGAACCACGCGAGCAGCCCGAATACGATCGCGGCAATACCTCGCAATACCAGGGTCCACCAATGGCGAGAGAGGAGTTCGAGCATAGGTCACCTCGAGGAATTTCGGATTTGTATGGAGGGGACCGCTCATCTAAGCCCTATCCGCGGCCGAGCGGTATTGTCCCTAGGGCCAACCCGGCTAGAGGCGCACGCCCGGCGTTTCCCGCAGGGGCCGCCCGGCGCCGCTGTCGTACCAATCCTCGATCAGGCGGAACGAAATCGACTGGCTGGACGGCATCGCGATTGCGCCGGCGGCGATATCGGCGCGATTGAACCAGCGTGCGTCCTCGAGCTCGCCATCCTTCAGTGCGATTGCGCTGTCCAGCGCCTGCGCGGTGAAGCCGAGCATGAGAGAGGATGGGAAGGGCCACGGTTGCGAGGAGTGATAGCGCACGTCATGTACTCTGATCCCGGTCTCCTCGTGCACTTCGCGCAGCACCGCATCCTCGAGGCTCTCGCCCGGCTCGACGAATCCCGCGATGGTCGAATAGCGTCCCGCGGGCCAGCTGGGCTGGCGGCCGAGGAGCGCTCGAGCGCCATCGCTCACCAGCACGATGATGGCGGGATCGATGCGCGGAAACTGCTCGGTCTTGCAGCTCTCGTTGCTGCACACGAGCACGTGTCCGCCGCGAGCGCCGCGCGTCCTTGATCCGCACACGCCGCAGAAGCGATAGCGTTGTCGCCAGAGGGTGAGGGCTCGGGCATAGGCAAGCAGGCCCGCTTCATCGCTCGGCAGCATCGCGCCCAGCCAGCGTAATTCGCGAAACTCGGCGTCGGCGTCGACTTCAGGAGCCTGCTCGCCCTGCAGCTCGACGAGAAAACTCGCACGCCCGCGGAACATGCCGAGGAACACCATCTCGTCAGGATTGGCCGCCTGCACGACCGCGTGTGAGCTCTCCAGCAGCACTGTGGCCAATGCATCGCCACGCCGAAAGAGATTCCTCGCCTGCCACACCGCGACGAACTGCGCCTGCGGATCGCGCCCGGCCTCACGCAGCCAGTCCGCGCGCTCGCGCAGGTGACTGCTGCGATCGAGATACGGGCCGGAAAAAATGTTGGGGTGCTTGCTTGGGGAGTTCATCGGCGGCAACCGCGGTGGCCGCCTCATTCTACGTATGTCCGTTCCCGAACCGGAAGCGTACCCTCCGCAAGCCATGCTGCAGAAGGGACTCTTCGCCGCGACCTGCCTGGGCATTCTTGCGGGCTGCGCCGGACCCAGTCTCGCATCGAAGCCCGGCGCATACAGCGTGTCGCAGGAGCCGATCAAGACGGCGGGGCGCGAGATCCACCTGACATACGTTCGGCCGGTGCAGCCCCGGCATCCCGGCTATCTCGTTGTGTTTGCGACCGGCGATGCCGGCTGGTGGGGCGCGAGCCACGAGCTGTTCGAGCATCTCGCCGAGCAGGGCTATGCGATCGCCGGCTTCAACGCGCCGGAGATCATCAAGCCGATCGAGCGCTCCGGAGAGCGCATGAGCACTGCACAGGCCGCTCAGGGGCTGGCCACGGCATATGCACAAGCGAAGCACGATCTCGGCCTCGCCGCTTCGACGCCGATCATCGTGGTCGGATTTTCTCGCGGAGCCACGATGGTCGCGTTCACCGCCCTGCATCCGGAGTTGCGCAACGAGGTCGGCGGCGCCGTAGCAATCGCGCTCACGCGCGAGGCAGACAATCTGAAAGCGCCCCCGGCAGAGCGAGCACCGGACGTCCAGCTCGATGACAAGGGGCGCATCCAGATCTATCCGGCGCTCAAGTTCCTCGGTGCGATACGGCTCGCAGTGATCCAGTCGACCAACGATCCGTACGTTCCTGCAGCGGAATCACGTCAGCTTCTCGGGCCGGACACACCGACGCTGCGGCTCTACGAGGTGGAGGCGAGGAACCACGGGTTCAGCGGCGCGCGCGACAAGCTGCTGCAAGACCTCGACGACGCATTGCGCTGGATAGAGTCACCGGCCGCTGACAGCCGGGCCAACTAGGCGCGGATCGACCTCGCAACCCGCCTGTCAGGAAAGCCCGGCTCACCGCACGGAAATTCCCGGGCTCCAGTCCCGATGCGTGGGCAGGAGGCCGGACGCGTCCACGATGGCGCGGCGCCGTGCAGCCGAGGGTTGCCCACATGCCGCGCATTCGGGGCCCGCTACTGCAAGAACATCCACGAGCGACAAACCTCTGCACCGTGAGCACACCCGGAGCTTCAACTCATCCTGACGCCGCAGCGCGATTAAAAGGAAGCCTGCATGCTCGAACGAGATCCTCGGCGCTGCATGCAGCGCGAGGTAGCTTTCATAGGCGACACAGAACAGGTCGCCCGACTCGAGGTTCATGAGCGGCAGCGCGCGGTGGGGCTCGAGTGCGGGCGAGATGAGCCCAAGCAGTGCGAACAGGCTCGCGAGCGTGGTCGCTTCGAATTGCAGCGACGGCGAACGCAGGAAGTACGCGATCTGCCGCGGCGACTTGCCGCGATGGCGCTTCGGCGTGCGCGCGAATTGCTGCTGCAGGTAGGTTCGATACAGCTTGCGGATCCGGTCATCCGTCAACCCGGTCCAGGAGCGGATCGTGCACGTGCGTGCTTCGTGATGGATCATCCGCAGCGCCAGATCGAATCGCAGCCGGTCGCGGGTGTAGCGATCATCTGAGACACGCATGGGCAAATCTCCGTATGCTGTGACGCAAGCCGTCATAGATTTTGGTATAAATAAACCACAAAAAACACTGCCCGCCAACGCCGATATTCGGCCACAATCGGCGTAAAAACCAGAGGGCGGAACCATGACGGGGATGCATACGCGGACTGACTTCAACAGCGATGCGCGCTACTGGCTCAGCGGCTCGATCCTGGGCGCGAGCGTGCTGGAACCGCTGCATGAGCTGAATCGGGCCTGGCTCGCGCTGCTCGCCGTGGCGCCGCGCCACTGGGCGGTGAGCAAGACCGGCTCGCGCCTGCCGGATCCCGTGTGTTCCGGCTTGATCACCTTGTCGGTCGAGCAGCGCGCGGAGGTCGCGCGCTGCCCCTTCTCGCTCTTCACGGCGCGCTTCAGCGATGACGCGTACTGGCTGGGCGCAGCACGCAATCTGCAGATTCCAGAAGCGCCGCGCGAGGATGGGCAGGCCGATCGGGGATTAGCGGAATTCACGTTGTTGGCGCTGTTCTTCACATGGCACCTGGCGCGCACCAACCCGTCGTCCGCGAAGATTGTTCTGGGAATGTCGGACCAGACCATCAAGGTCTTTGCGGAGTTGCCGCTCACCATCCTGCAGCACTTGAAGGATGGTCAGCTCGGGATCGTTTGCGCCCGCTGGCCGGAGCGGTCCTGGTACTGGTTGCGCCTCCTGGCAAGCAGCGAGCGCAAGGAGGAGGTGGACGAGGTCCGAACCCTGGGTCTGCAGATGCTGGCGGCAGAACTTGCCAGTGTCAGTCCGAGGGGCCCAGCCACGCCGCTCGCCAGCCGTGATCCTTAAATCGCCACATGAGCGGCAGTAATGCCCATCTGTTCGGGCGTAATGAGGCCAGCAGAGTAAAAGCTGCATGGCGGCTCCGGGCGCTGCAATTAGCGGGTGCGCGGAATTCGACCGCCCCTCACGGACTGCTATACGCTACCCGCCGGTTACGGCGGGTGGAACGGCGGCCTCGAGGCCGGCGCTCCGAATCGCAACGGAAGCGTTCAGCGGAGGTGCACATGAAATCCCTCGGTCTGCTCTGTGCTTTGTGGCTGACGACCAGCATTGCCCAGGCTGGCGTCTACATCGAAACCGTGAATCGCGATTCCAAGAGCGGCGCGAGCGAGCCCGCGGAACGCTGGTATGTGCAGGACGGCAATGCGCGCATCGAAGGCGCTGACGGCATTTCGATTTTCAAGGGGGGAGTCGTCTACGCGGTCGACAAGGCCAGCAAGAGCTATCACATCATGGATCGCCCCACGATCGAGAAGCTGGGTGCGCGCATGAAGGAAATCCGTGCGCAGAGGGAGCAGCAGATGAAGGCGGATCTGGCCAAGATGCCGCCACAACAGCGCAAACAGGTCGAGGAAATGATGGCGAAGCAGGGGATGGACCCGGATGCAAAGCCGTCGAAGCGCGTCGTCGATGCCACTGACACTGGAAAGACGGAGTCCATCAACGGACGTTCGTGCCACGTCTGGGACATCACGCGCGATGGAGCACTGGATCAGCAATATTGCGTCGCCGCGTTCGCGTCCGTTCCGGGCGGCAGCGAAGTCCAGACGCTGATGCAGAACTACCAGTCCTTTTTCCAGCAGATGTCCGAGATGATGGCGGGGGCCGGGGGCGGCAGCGACTCGATGCGCGATGAATTCGAGTTGTGGAAGAAACTCGGCGGCTACCCGATCGCAACGCGCGGCTACGCGGGTAGCAAGCTCGAAACCACCGAGACCGTGGTCAAGACCTGGCAGGTCCAGGCCGTGCCGGCTGCCATGTTCGAAGTACCCTCGGACTACACCAAGCGCGACCTGCTCAAGGACCTCGAGGGCGCGAAGCCCTAGCCCGGACTCATTTCCCGTCTGTCTGGATCCGGCGCAGTCGGTCCTGGTTCAACAGCAGCTGGAAGCCCTGCATGTTCGCCGGGATGACCACGGTCTGCCCATCGTGCTTGGCGAATTCGGCGAGCGCGAGGTTGATCTCGTGCTGCAGGTATTCTGCGGTAAGCGAGGCGTTGATGATCTGATTGGCCTTGGCGATGCCTTGTGCCTTGGCAACCTCGATCTCGGCTTCCTTGGCCGCAATCTCGACTTCGATTCGCTTGGCCTCCAGCTTCTTCTGGTTCTGCACGGCAAGCTGGATCGACTGCTCGATTGATGGATCCGTATTGAGTGCGCGCACCACGACGCGCTGTACCGAAAACGCTCCCGGGTCCTTGGCGTCGAGCCTGCTCTGCAGCAGCGTTTGCACGTCGGACTGCAGTTGCTCGCGTTGCTTGTGGAGCTGCAGCGAATCGACCTTTGCGACTACCTCGTAGACGGCGCCGCGCGCTTCGCGCCAGACCACGCCATACGCCGGGTAGTACACGCCCGTGGGGCCGCGCTCCTCGGTCGCCGAGTACTTCACCCTGAGGTCTGCGATCTTGCTGGCCGCCGCGCTATAGAACACCGTGACATCCAGTTCGCGCAGCGACAGGTTGTCCGCGGCCTTCGGTGTGAGGTCGGTGAGGTCGAAGGCGTTCTCCTTGGCCGAGAACTCCTGCACCTGGGTCAGGAACGGCAGGCGCAAGTGAAAGCCGGGTCCGACTTCCTCGAGATCGACGGTACCGAGGGTCTTTTTGACCGCGACGTTGCCCGTTTCGACCGTGTAAGCGGTAGAAAACAGCGCCACCAGCACCACGATCGCGACCAGGATGGTCGGGAAGATCCGGAAGGCGCCCGGCGGCAGGCGGGAACCATCCCCGCTCGTCGACGAACGGCTGAAAATCGCATTGGCCATTTTATTCCCCCTGTAATGAGTGTCGGCCAGCACGACTGCGACGCCGGCCGCTGCGCAGTCTAAACAATATGAACCCGTAGGCGGTCAGGTTGATCACGAGCACGCCAAGACCGAGCCAGAATTGCGCGCCGCGTGTCAGCCCGGCCGGATACATCACCGGCATGAGGTAGTGATCGATGAAGTCGCCCGCGTAGCCGGCTTGCCCCGCCAGCTCGCGGTAATGATTCTCGAGTGGCGTCAGCGGGCAGATGCGGCCGGAGAATTCCACGAACGCGGCCCAGGTTACCGCGGGCAGATGCAACCACGCGACGCGTGGCCAACGGAGCACCAGCAGGCCGCCGCAGACCGCGAACAGGATGAAGAGCGCATGCACGAGAACCGTAAGGTCGGCGAGCAGGCGGTAGGGCATCGCTCACCCGAACGGGTTGTCGCTCTTCTCGGGCGGGGGCCTGGAGAATCTGCGCCAGAACGCCCAGCCCCACACGGCGATGAACGCCATGTAGGCGATCAGCAGCAGGACCAGGCGCGTGCTGTCGAGCCGTGCCGGCGTGTAGCGGTTGGCGTCGACCACCAGCTGGAACACCGCCATCAGCAGCAACAGCGTGATGATTCCGTACCAGAGGAACTGCCGCTGCAGGTACTCGATGGTCTTTTCGCGCCGCTCGTTGGCGAGCCAGTAGTCGCGATTGGGCAGTCGCCAGCGCAACTGACGCCGCCGCGCCATGGCGCCGGGGAGGATCAGGAACGCAGTCACGATGATCGCGATGATCACGAGATTGACCGTCGAGAACGCCTCCTCGCTGCTGAAGCCGACCGGCATGCCGGCCGCGTTGAAGCGCACCGCCAGCTGTGGCGGCAGATAGGGAGCCTGCAACACGATCTGGATGACGTTGAAAAACGCCACCAGGATCATTGCGCGGCGCAAGGTCTGGTTGATGCTCATGTGCTAATCTTCGCCGCCGTCCCGCTCACATCCCACCCTCTATGCTGGCGCTTTCGCTCAAGAACCTCACGAAGACCTATAAGAACGGCGTCCAGGCACTCAAGGGTATCAATCTCGACGTCGAGGAAGGCGATTTCTTCGCGCTGCTCGGCCCGAACGGCGCCGGCAAGACGACCGCGATCGGCATCGTGACCTCGCTGGTCAACAAGACCGATGGCACCGCGGCCGTATTCGACCATGACATCGACACGCAGCTCGAGATCGCCAAGTCGTGCATCGGCCTGGTGCCGCAGGAGCTCAATTTCAACCAGTTCGAGGCGGTCGAAACCATCGTCGTCAACCAGGCGGGTTTCTACGGCCTGCCACGGGCGCTCGCGCGTCAGCGCGCCGAGAAATACCTAAAGCAACTGCAGCTCTGGGAGAGGCGGCGCTCGATGGCGCGCACCTTGTCGGGTGGCATGAAGCGACGCCTGATGATCGCGCGCGCACTGGTGCACGAGCCGCGCCTGCTGATTCTCGATGAGCCGACCGCTGGCGTCGACATCGAGATCAGGCGCTCGATGTGGGAGTTCCTGCGCGCGATCAACGACAGCGGTACGACGATCATCCTCACTACGCACTACCTGGAAGAGGCGGAGAACCTCTGCCGCCACATCGCCATCATCGACGAGGGCCGGATCATCGAGCACGACCGCATGAGCAACGTGATCCGCAAGCTCCAGACCGAGATCTTCGTTTTCAACCTGCGCAATTCGGTTGCCGCGCTTCCGGATCTGCCCGGGTATGAAGTCAAGCTCACCGACGATCACACCCTCGAGATCGAAGTGGATCGCGAGCAGAATCTCAACGAGATCTTCGCGCAGCTGTCCGCATCGGGCATCGAAGTGCTCAGCATGCGCAACAAGGTGAACCGGCTCGAGGACTTCTTCATGCGCCTGGTGGACGGCAGGGGCAACGTTCCGGCTGCGCCATGAACGAATCACGCTTCAGGCTCGACCTGATCGGCTTCGGCACCATCCTGCTGCGCGAGTTCGGGCGCATCGTGCGCATCTGGGGACAGACTATCCTGCCGCCGGCAGTCACCGCGGCGCTCTACTTCATCATCTTCGGCAGTCTCATCGGCCGGCGCATCGGCCAGATGGGCGGCTACGATTACATGCAGTACATCGCTCCCGGACTCATCATGATGTCCGTGATCACCAACTCGTACGCCAATGTCGTGTCGTCCTTTTTCGGCGCGCGTTTTGGCAAGCACATCGAGGAGATCCTGGTTTCACCGCTCCCCAACTGGCTGATCGTGCTCGGCTACATCGGCGGCGGTGTGATGCGGGGCCTGCTGGTGGGTTGCGTGGTTTCCCTGGTGGCGCTTTCCTTCACGCACCTGCACGTGCATCACGCGTTGATCATCATGTCGGCGGTGCTGCTGACCTCGATCGTGTTCGCGCTCGGCGGCTTCATCAACGCGATCTTCGCCAAGAACTTCGACCAGATCTCGTGGTTCCCGACTTTCATTCTCACGCCGCTCACCTATTTCGGCGGCGTGTTCTATTCGATCTCGCTGCTGCCGGATTGGGCCGGGGCGCTGTCGCACGCGAACCCGATCCTCTACATGGTGAACGCGTTCCGCTACGGGTTTCTCGGCGTTTCCGACGTCAACGTCGGGCTCGCATTCGGGATCATGCTGGGGTTCGCGGTGGCGCTGTACACGCTGGCGGTCACCCTGATGAACCGCGGCGTCGGGATCCGCGAGTAGAACCCTCTCCCGGGCGGGAGAGGGTTGGGGAATACCTCAGCCTACTTCTGCTTCCAGCTGCCGCCCTGCTTGTAGTACCAGCCGCCCTGCGCCTTCGCGATCCAGCGCGTGGCGAAGGTCTTGCGGATGTCGGCCTCCCATTCGGGGTGGCCGTTCGCCTTGGCGATCTGCGCGTAGAGCGCGCCGCGATCGCGATTCTCATCCGCGACCAGCTGGCGGACGGTGTTGCGCTCCGGCAGCGGAATCGCGTTCTGGTCCCGCACTTCGACCAGGCCGTCTTCCGTGAGTCCTACGGCCCCCGAGCCGTAGTACTTCGCGAGCTGTGCGTGCCGTGACTCCATCGACGCGGTGATCGCGCGGATCTCCGGCGTCGATACATCGAGGTCGACCTGCGCCTGCGCCGCGGGAATCACGAAATCGAGCACCGCAC
Source organism: Steroidobacteraceae bacterium (assembly GCA_035644435.1). GTDB lineage: Bacteria > Pseudomonadota > Gammaproteobacteria > Steroidobacterales > Steroidobacteraceae > DATBVX01. The sequence goes on from DASQOO010000203.1 coordinate 14,075, forward strand.
CGGCGGCGGCGAACAGCAGGTGCTGCATTCCGTCCGGCGCGAGGAGCGAGGTCTTGTCGCCCGGCTTGGGCGCCGCAGGCTGGCCCTGCGGACCCCAGACGTCGTCGATGATCCGGTCGGCCGCTTTCTCGGCGGCCGCGGCCGGGAAGTAAACGTTGATCGTCACGCACGCGGCGACGAGAACGCTCAGGAGCGCGAGGACCTTGAAAGTGGCGAGACGGCGCATGAGGCCTCCTTGAATTCGCGGCCTGCCGATCGGCAGGCTGCCAGGCAATTCTGACGCGGTGCGCTGAATGCGGACTGAATCAGTTTATGGAAAAGGAGCCGGGATTGCATCCGGCTACTTGACCACGGGTCCACCCGATTCCTGGATTGCCTTGAGCTGACTCAGGAGGCGATTCCAGTTGACGCGGTGGGCGTTGCCGATGATGTCGATGCGCGGGATGCCGCTGCCCTTCACGATGTAGTAGGCATCGCCTTGCTGCGGCTCGACCCCATCCATGAAGCAGGTTTCGTTCTCCAGCCGGCAGCTCAGCCCGAGCCGCGAGTAGCGGAAGTTCTCGAAGAAGCGCAACAGCCCGCTCTGCAGCGCCGCCGTGACGCTGCCCCCACTGCCGCCGATGTTGGACAGGTTCTTCACGGCACGCTGGCTGATGAGGTGACGTGACTTGTCGCCCTGGGGTGTGTAGAGCCGGGCGTCGAACTTGATCGGCGCCCAACGGAAGAGCTCCAGCCCGCGGATATCGGCATTCAGGCGCCCGGTAATCTCGCCGAATTCGAAGGTCCCGGTGACGGCCTGCAGATCGAGTCCGCGCGCGGTCACGTTCGCATTGAGGCGCGGATAGAGGCCGAGCGGGCTCTTGAGCTTGAGGCCGTTGACGAGAATGTCGCCGCCGAACGCCGACATCTGCAAATCGCCGCCCACGGAAAGCATATCCTCCTCGAGGCTCACCTCCGGGATTCGACCCTCGACCTTGCCGCTGAACTCCGGCCAGCCGAAGGCGCGGCACAGGAGCGGCACGCTGATCGGCTGCAAGTCGGCTGCGATGCGCAACGACATTTCCGGGGCGCCGAGATCGCGCACGCTCAAGGTCGAGATGTCGAGTGCGCCGTCGAGGACCGGCAGGCGCATCGGTCGCAATACCCGGAAATCCGCACCCGAGGTCGCGAAGTCCACTTGTGCCGCGCTGCCAGTGATTCCGTACACCGCGGCGCCCTGCCATTCGAGATGCGAGTTGGGGGCGTCCCTCCCGGCTGCCCCGCGGCGCGCCGACGAAAGCCACGCGACGCGGCCATTCAACCCACGCATGGCGAGGCGCCCGGCCTTGTCTTCGAAACTCACGCCATCGAGCTTGAGATCGAGCGCGCCGGGGGCGCCAGCATCGAGTTCGACAGTTCCAGAGATCCGGCCGGAGGTCGTGAAGTCTTTGAAATTCGTGGCCACCAGGAACGGCTGGATGAGGCTCGCGAAGGCTCCTGGAAACTGCAGTGCGCGCAGTTCGATCCGCAGATCGCGCAGCATGCTTTCGCCCTTCAGGTCGAGCTCCCCGTTGATCGTGCCGCTCACCACTCCTAGTTGCTCGACATCGAGTGGCGCCAGGCGCATCAGCCCGCTGGCGGTGAGCAACTTCCCCGTGAGCGTCGCGCTGATGGCGTTCTGCCCGAAGTCGAGAAAGATCGGGTCGCTGTACGCCTGGCCGGAACTCGAAGCGATCTTCGCGCGGATGTCCCAGTCGTTGCCGACCGGCTTGAGGGTGGCCTCGAGTGCAAACGCGAGCTTGTCGGTCGCTATGGTGCCGGCGGCGTTGTTCGCGACCACATCGGTGAATTTTCCGGCGACATCGATGGCCGAGAGATTGGTTCCGCCCGTGAGGCGCAACGTCATCGTCGTGCGGCCGTCGACCGTGAGGTCCTTGGGCAACTCGAACCAGGGCGCCGCGATCTTGCGTAATTCGGCGAGCCGCGCGTTCTCGTTGCGGACCTCGACCTGCCATCCCGAGTCCAGCCACCGACCGCTGAGACGCGCAGCGCCCCCGGCGACTTTCAACGCGCTTGTCGAAAAGGCCAGGGTGCCGCGGCTGCTGTCATAGGCTGCCTTGGCCGTGAACTGCTGACGGCCGAGCCGGCCGAACTGCCCTTTGACCTTGGCCTGCGCACAGCTGAACTCAGGTTCCTTGACGACCGGGTTCGGACATTCGATGTCGACCTCGCTGATTGCGCCGAGCTCGGGAAACATCGTGAGGCGCGCGGCGTGCAACCTGAGCACAGTCTTGCCGTCGCCGGCGAGCTCGAATGCAACTGTTACATCGTGCGCATTCCAGCCATCGCCTTGGACATCGCCGATGCCGAGGGCGAGCGCATCGATTGCCGAACTACGTGGCGATGAAACGAGCAGGCACAATGTAGCGGCGAAACAGGTCGCCAGCAGACGCGAGCGGCGATCGAGGGCATCGAGAGTCCGTTTGATGGCTGCCCTGGGCATGCAGGAGCGATTAACGATGAGTCCGCATGAGGGTGTCAACCAGCGCCGACCCGGCATCCGTGCCAGCTGGCTGGTACTCCTCTGTCTTACGTTGATCGGTGGCTGTACCGCGCAGTTCCTCTACAACCGCCTCAACTTCCTCATTCCCTGGTACCTCGGCGGGCACGTCAGCCTGGACGATTCGCAGGAAGCCGAGCTGAAGAGCGCCATCGCGGCATTGACGGCGTGGCATCGCAGCTCCCAGCTGGCACGCTACAGCGCCTTCATGCGTTCCGTGGCGGTCGAGATCGAGCAGCCGGTGAACCGCGATCAGATAGAGCAGGCTTCGCACACCGTAGAGGGATTCTGGGTCGACATCATTCGCGAGCTCACTCCGGACGCAGCGCGTTGGCTGCAGTCGCTGTCGCCCGCGCAGGTGGATGAGCTTCTCGCGAGCTTCACGGAAGACGATGAAGACTCGCGCGACGAGGAATGCACGGCCCCGTCAGAGAAGCAGCTCGAGCGGCGCACCAAGGGCATCACGCGCGCGGTGAAATACTGGGCGGGTGCGCTCAATGACACGCAGCAAGCGCTGGTCGCGGCGGCCGCGAAGGATTTACACCCGACCGGCTGCGACTGGCTGGAGAGCCGCGCCCACTGGCGCGATGAGCTCAAGCGCGCGCTGGCTACGCACGGCGATACACAGGCGCGCGACTCGGCTGTGAGAGCCCTGCTGCTCGATCCACGACCCAGCTGGACCCAGGCCTATCGCTCCGGATTTGAAGCGAATCGCGGTCGCATCATCGATTTGATGGCGGAGCTGGATGCGACTTGGACCCCCGAGCAGCGCAAAGCGATTCAGGCCAAGCTCAGGAAGCTCGCCGGCGACCTGGATCAACTGACTGCCTCTTGACGTGCCGACTGGCAAGAAAAAGCGGCGCGGATCTTCAAAGGGCGATTGGCGAATCGAGGGAAACCCGCCGGAACCCAGTCAGCCTGAAAATCAGGCACTTTGTGCCGTGAAGGGTCGCCTGAGGCTGGGTGAGCGCGGCAGGGTTGGTTGCCCGGCAGTTGTGATAAAACGTTCAATAACTTGTGGCTATAATGATCTCTAAGTGGCGACACGGAGCAGCCCCACCGTGGTGAAGATTCGGGACGACGAGATCTACCCGAACCAGCCTCTCGTTGACGTTGCGTGTGAAGTCCGGTTCCCCGGCGAAATGGCTGTTGAGTGCGAGCTGAACAAGTTCTGGGACCGCATTCGCGAACAGTATTCAGATATCTTTGTCCCGCCCGCCAAGGAGGGACAGCCAGTAGCACTTCAGCACTACCGCTTTTGCACTGGCGAACCGAGGCGCACCGTGTCGGTGGCGCTGAACAGCATCGCTTACTCTGAGAACCAGTACCGGGGACACAAACTCTTCATGAAGGAATTCCTGCGGGTCCTCGCCGAGTTCCGAAAGTGCTTCCGGGCCATCGACCACGTGAACAGAATCGGCTGGCGTTATGTGAATGTGATCCCGTTCATGCGTGAGGAAGGGCTCGTTCCAGTAAAACGCCTCTTGCACTTCGACATCAAGGAGCCCACGGCGTTGTTCGACAACGTGTCCAACTTCGACGTGCGATTCGAGTCGCGAGTGCGGGGTGGTACGGCGATCGTTCACGCACAGGCCATCGCCCGAAAGGACCAGCCACAGCAGGAAGCGCTGCTACTGGATATCGACTTTGGAAAGGAAGGCCCAGACCTACGAATGCGCGATGTGAGCAAGCACATCAGTCAAGCGCGACAATTTAGCCGCCGGTATTTCGAGGCGCTGATCACGGACGAGTATCGGGAATACTTGAGAGGAACGAAGCTGTGAGAACGAATCTGCTATTAGCCGACCCCGCGTTCAGTGGTCGTTGGAGCTCGCCACGGTTCAGCGAGCCAGCATATCTGCCTCATCAGCGCGCTGAGCCTGCATCTGTGCAGCATACGCCGATGTGGTTGTTTGTATTTGGCAGCGAACGCCTCATGTGTACGCCGCCTGCGCAGGTTACTACGCGCGAGGATGGATCTACGTATTTCGTGGAGTGCGAAGGGTTGCACGTGTTTGCTTCCGGGAGTACGGCACAGGAAGCTATTGATTCATTCCACGAACAGGTAGTGCATTTCTTCCATGAGTACCAGGTCCTTGGCGAGGATGAAGTGATCGGTCTAGGTGCCGAGCTGCGTCAGGTCTATTCGCAGCACTTTCGTCATGCGCCAGCGCGCTGAGAACCGCGCATGGTATTCAAGGGACGTGAAGTCGTAGCTAATTTGGTGAGAAAAGGCTTCAGGCTCGACAACAGGAGCCATAAGTTCCTGTACTTCTATTACGAGGGTCGGCACGCAGGCCCTTACACGTACGCATCCCACGGCAAGCCTTCAGACGACGTCGGGCATGACAATGTGAAGAAAATGAAGAAGCAGCTCGCGCTCGATACCAACCAACAAGTCCACGAGCTTGTGGACTGCACGATGACCGAGGCCGCCTACGTCGAAATACTTAAGAAGAAACGCAAACTCCCGCCCGGCAGATGACCTCTGTCAGAGACGTCGTAGGCGCCAGTATCTAATGGCGGCGTCCTAGCATGCGGTCAATTTCTTCAGCGTACATCGCGTCTGGCGGCTCAAAGAAATCAAAGAGCGCGTACAGCTGACCAATCAGGTCGCGGGTGATCTCTGGCAGAGCTCCGGGGATGCGGGAAGCCGGCACCGAAGTCATGGACGAGAAGCTATCCGTGTGCGCTCTGTGGGCTCCCGGAAAGATTGGCCGCCTCCCTTCCACCGATGCGAGGGTCCTGCCTTGCAGGCCACTCCACGCTGTACCGAAGACAATTGAGCGTTGTTCTGCACCAATGGCAAGCGCGAAACGGTGCGCGTGCAACAGACACTCCGCCACGCGCCAAATCGGGATCGTTAGATCCAGCGTGGTGCCAGGCTGTATTCCCCCATGTCCAGTATCTTCGATGTACCCCCGGATCAAGAACAGCTCCCCACTGACAGATGCCCGCCAGAAATCGGCATGCGCGGCGTCGTTGAAGTTGGTTGCGCGGCCCATATGGCACTCAATTGTGTTCTCGTGAACGTGTGGGGCAATTTCGTCGGGCTGCGCCCACCACCAGGGTGGCCACCCTGTGATGCGCTGCTCCACGTTCCGCAGGGCGTCTCTCAATTGCTGAATCAATAGCGGCCGTTCAAGCCCGTCGACCAGATAGTAGACTCGATAGTGACCGTGTGGCATTCGCGACGGGTGGTCCCGCTGTAGGCCTGCGATTAGCTGTACCCAGCGCCGAAATGAATCATCGGCCCACCGCTCAAGACGAGCGGGCGAGTCTTCTTGCACTTCAGCTTTTGGCGCGCGACCTGCCACGACGTCACGCACTAGCGACGCAATACTCTCAGCATCATTTCTGACACATCGGCGAATCAATTCGGTCCATTCGTGGCCACCATTCGGTGGCTCGCTCGCCGGCCCGGGGCGCCTGATGTAATAGCGATCTTGCTGGATTTCATTAGCTGGGCTTGACCGGCGTGAGCGGATCGGGACCTTGTGTCCGCCCGGAACCGAAATCACCGGGTAAGCAAGCCCATCAGCTGCCCGAGCTACGTGGTGAACGTTGCAGTGAAAGACGGGGTCGGCGTAGCGGTCGATCGTGTCGTTGATCGTGTCTTGTGAATACAGTGAGAGATCGGCGGGTCTATTCGGGCTCGTCGTGCCATCGTCCTCGAATCCAATGAGCACAAAGCCGCCACCATGGTTCGCAATCGCAATCAGCGCTTTTGCGAGAACGCCTCGGTGTCCATTGTCTGTAAGATTGAGCCAGCCCTTGAGCTCAACGTCGAGCCGTTCGCGCGGCTCGCGGAGCAACTCTTGTAGCTGTGCATCGAGGGCCATGTTTCACTCTAAAGCCGCGCGGCGATAAACGCTTTCACTGGTTCCATCCAGTCGAGCAACGCCAAGATCGTCAGCACGCCCGCGATCAAGGTCACCACCTCGACAATGCCTCTGAGGACTTTTCCCGCGATTGAGCCTTCGACCCGCGATCTGTCGAAGCCAAGCATTCCCAGTAGTGCGGCGGGTATTCCACCCACGAGTTCGAGCGCCCACCGGAGGTAGTAGAGCGGATTGAACATGCGCCAGAAGGCCGCACGGCGATTCGCCTCGTATATGCCGATCGCGCGCTCGATGAAGTCGAATACGAATGCGTTGGAAATCTGGTAGCGAAAGAGCTGGAACAAATTCAGATAAAGGTCGATTTGCTGAACGTAGCCACCCACAGCTGGCGGCGGCGTCCAAGTTATCACCGGATGAAGGCCGGTCGCGCGAATCACATGGTGAATATGATCAAGTTTCCGATTCAACGAGGCACGCGCGACGACCGCATCGGGCATCTCAATCGGATGGTCAACCATGAACTCGTAGCGGGTTTTGGAGAAGTACGTCAACAGTGTTGTTCGAAAGTCGACTAGCGCGGCAATTCTCCGATTGTTCTCAGGCAAGAAGATTCTTGTGTAGAACCGCACGCTACTTACCACGCTTCAATCCGCTCGTATTCTTCTCATCGGTCCGCACTCGCGCCAGTTGCTGTTCCCGGCCCAGGCAGAATTCGGCAGCGTGGCGTAGTGAACAGAACTCACCCCTGCCCGTCTCGCCGACCGGCACCTGCACAAGGTGATAAGCGCTGTGGACCCGGAAGTCGTCTGCGCGTGGTAGGGCGCGCACTTCTCCGGCGCGCTGATCGATCTCCATAGCCCTACTGATGCTGAGCGGGTGACGGCCGAAGCCGACTAAAACGCGCCCATCGATGGTGTCCGCGATCCTGCGCAGCTCGCGGAACTCCGGCACTTTCTGCTCGACCTTATCGAGGTCCAGCGCCCTGCCATCAGCAGTCTTCAGAGACGACGCAACGTCCTCTAATGGCAGTCCGCTCACCGGGCACGTTCGTCTGCGCTGCTGCATTTCCGCCGTAACTCTTCGTCTCCGGCGACTTAGCCGTGGGCCCCAATTTTCGCCGGAAAATAGCGGCATGGAAAGGTCATCGGAAGAGGTGAGTCGCTATGACACTCGAAAATCTGCCGGTTATTCCCCGATCGCAAGCACTTCGAGTGCTGTTTGAGGCAACGGGTGCTGGCCCCGCCACGTATCACCGAGCAGTCGCCTCCGGCCGAGTGAAGCCGCACGTCGTGCTGGACACGGAGCGCGAGTATCTGTCCTTCTCAAATCTGCGCGAGCTGATGCAGTTCGCGAACCGCAAGAGATGAGCGAACTCGCGACGTTGTCGGTGACCTGGCTCCCTACGAAGCCCGAGAAGCTTCCCTACCTCCTGCTGCCGGCGATCGACCCGGCCGTGCGTGCACACCGCAAGGCCCACCGGCGCAATCCGACCGAAGTGTGTGTCGTGTTGAGCGACGATCCGCGTCGCATTGCGCGCGTGGAAGCATTGTAAGCCCCACCGGCCTGTCAACCCACAGAGCTGAAACGCATTGTGCGCGATTACAACGAGTTCGTCGCTGCACGCGCGCGAGACGACTCACGACCTCACCATGACGCGATCCTTCTGGCCGTTTCACAAGGGCTGGAGTTTTTGCCGCAACCCGATCGATCTCAGCCAGTTCAGGCGGGCACACGCGAGGCCATTGTGACCGCATTCGATGTCGCTGCCGCGCTGGACGCCAAGGCCAACGGCAAGGGCTGGACTGCCTGTTGCCCAGCACACGACGACACGACTCCGTCGCTGAGCATCGGGGAGAACGAGGAGGCAGCGTCTTAGTGAAATGTCATGCCGGTTGCACGCAGGAAGTGCTGATCGCGAAAGTCGCCGAGCCGCGCAGTCTCGGCACGCGGCTCGCGGATTTCATCAAGCGCGAAGCGACTGGTTGCGAAGCCGTTACGTCTGCCAATTGCGTTGCCGCTAACGATTGATTTTCATGAGGAAACAAAAAAAGCGGCGCGGATCTTCAATCTCCGCGCCGCGTGCCTCGAGGTGGCGTGGGGGTTCGCCGAAATCCTCGAAATTCTCAGTGCTTTGCGCTGTCGGGGCCCTTGGTCACGTCCAGGGTGCAGTTACCGATCGCCTTGTCGCACGCCAGACTCGTGACGCGCGTTTCACTGCTGCCATTTGGGCCCGTGGCGGTGGTGTTGCGCGTGTTGCCCACATCGGCGCCAGTGGTGACGTTTTTCACCGTGGAAGTCTTGTCATTCACGCCGCTGTGGGTGACATCACGTGCTCGGTGGGCATTGTCCTTGTCGTTCGTGACGACCGCGTTACGCGTCGCGGTCTTGCCATCGCTGTGAGTCCCGCTCGTTTGCTTCGTGTGCCCATCGTCGGCGCGCTGCTGTGCGGTGTGACTGCTCGAATTGCTCGGCGTCACGTCTGGAGCAGGGGGGTCGGCCTTTACGTCGAGGCTGCCAAGTGCCAGAAAGAGGGCAAGCGTGCTCATGCCCATCAGCAGGGCGGGCTTCAACGTCGGAAGAGTGAACATATTGAGGCTCCTCATCTATGTGCCGTTCAGCGATGGTCCGTTGGTCCACCGCCGACAACGTGCCGGGTGCGCAATCGTTTACGCCTTCGCTAGGCGGGCGCGCGTGAACGGCATCACAGGCCGCGAATCGCGCTAAGATCGCAGCGCGTAACTGTGAGGACCGGCCCGATGTCGGCCAAGCGCGCTCTTATCGTCGACGACTCCAAGTCGGCTCGTGTGGTGTTGAGCCGGATGCTGCAGAAGTACAGCATCGACGTGGACACCGCAGAGTCGGCGCAGACCGCGATCGAATACCTGGTGCATCATCGCCCGGACGTGATCTTCATGGATCACCTGATGCCGGGAATGGACGGTTTCCAGGCGCTGCAGGCGATCAAGAACAATCCGCGCACCGCGACCATCCCGATCATGATGTACACGTCCCAGGAGGGAGAGCTGTACGTCGGGCAGGCGCGGGCGCTGGGCGCGGTCGGCGTCTTGCCGAAACTGGTCAGGCCCGTCGACGTCTCAAAGATTCTCTACCAGCTGCACCTCCTTCCGGAGCGTCGCGATGCGGCGGCGCCGGCCTTTGTCGCGGTAAATCCGCTACCGACGTCGGAACGCAAGGAAAAGCCGGCGACTGCGCAGGCCAGCCTGTTGCCGGCCGACTGGAATGCGCAGCTCGAGGCCGCGCTGCGCAATCACGACGCGGAGCTGCGTCGCTTCATGATGGCTACGCTCGATTCCTACGCGGATCGGATCGAAGGAGATGTTCGCACGACCATCAACGAGACACCGGCGCTGCAGCAACAATCCCCGGAGTCCACCAGGATCCATCCTTACTGGTGGATGGCAGGCGTCCTTGCATCACTGCTCGCCTGCGCGGTGCTCGTGGGGCTCTACCTGCGTGCGCTGGACGCAGGACATCGACTGTCGGCTGAAGGCGTGCGCCTCCAGCAGGCCAATGCGCAGCTCACCCGCGCTGTGCAGCGGCTCACCGAGGCGCAGGCTGACGCGGAAAGGGCGCGGGCTGCCGAGGCGGCGACGCTTCCATCCGGCATCGGGCCGACTGCCAGCGCTCCGTTTGCCTCGAAGTTCGAGTCGCGCATCGAACCGGTCCCATACGGTGAGCCGCCATTGGCGCTCGGTCGTGTGGATGCCTTGCGCGAATATCTGGCGTCGCTCGAACAGCAGGCTTTCACCGGCACGGTGCGCGTGAATGCGTACCGCGGGCGCTTCTGCCTGGCCGGGAATGGCAGCGAGGGCTATGCGCTCGCGCCCCCGGAACTGTCACTGGCGAAGTGCGATCTGCTCGGTAACCCGTTCGACCAGGCGTTGAGCCCCGCGCAGCGGCAGTCACTCGCGTTTGCCAATCTTGCCTCCAGCGTTCGCCTGCGCACCAATGGCGCAATCAATGTCGTTGTGAACGATGATCCGTCGGATGTGCGGGTGCTGGTCGCGTACCCGGCGTTCGGTCAGGCGATGACGGCCAGTCAATGGAACGAAGTTGCGATGCGTAACAACCGGGTCGAGTTCACCGCCGCGGCTGCACCAGCGAGTCCATGACGGAGTTCACGCCACCTCTCTGGCTGCGCAGCGCTCACGTCCAGTCGATACTTCCCAGCCTGCCGGTGCGCCGTCCGGGAGTGAAGCGCCGCGCGGACCCCCTCCTGCAAAGCAGTGTCGAGCAAGTGCTCGATTGCGGCGATGGCGTACGCCTCCTCGGGCTGCATTCCACGCAGGAGCGCGGCGCACGCACGCGTGCCGAGCAACTCGTCGTTCTGCTCCATGGCTGGGAGGGCAGCGCCGAATCCTTGTATGTCCTTTCGCTCGGGCAGTTCCTGTTCCAGCGCGGCTTCGACGTGCTGCGGCTCAACCTGCGCGATCACGGGCCGACCCATCACCTGAATCGCGAGTTGTTCCATTCCTGTCGTATCAAGGAGGTCACGGGAGCGATCAAACGCATCCAAGCGCTCTTTCCCACGCAGAGCCTGAGTCTCGTCGGGTTCTCCCTGGGAGGAAATTTCGCGCTGCGCGTAGGAGCCCGCGCTCGGCAGGCGGGCATCGATCTGCAGCGCATCGTGGCGATCTCGCCGGTGCTGGACCCGGAGATCACGCTCGCAGCGCTGGAGAGCGGGGCCGCGATATACCGCAAGTACTTCATCTGGAAATGGACACGCTCGCTGCTGAAAAAGCAGCTCGCCTGGCCCGACGCCTACGACTTCGATGAGCTGCTGCACGACCGTACGTTGACGGCCATGACCGACTACCTGGTCCGTCATCACAGCGAGTTCCCCGACCTGCGCAGCTACCTGCGGGGCTATGCATTGGTGCACGGCTCGCTCGAGTCGCTGGAGACACCGAGCCGCATCATCACCGCGCACGACGACCCGATGATCCCATCGCACGATCTCGAGCGCCTGCCGCGCCTCGCGAACCTGCGCATCACGCCCACGCGCTTCGGGGGCCACTGCGGATTCATGCAGAGCTGGCGCGGCGCCGACTGGGTTGCCTCCGAAGTGCTCAGCGAGTTGCAACCGCGCTCTTCATCTCCTTGAGCCAGGCGAAGAAGCGCTCGAGCAGTTGCGCGTCTGCCGCCGGGGCGAAGAGGCGCACATTGGCGCTGCTACGCCAGTCGACCGGCTGTCCCGCCACAAGGAAACCGAGACCGCGCGCCGTCGCTTCCAGCTCCGCGTGACGATGAACCGGGAGTGACAGGAGATCGGCGAGCCGCTGGCACAACCAGTCGCTGGCGGCGAGACCGCCGGTCACCACGATGCGTTCGAGTTTCGCGCCGGCGCTCTGCATTTCATCGAGATTGACGCGAACCAGGAACAGGATGCTCTCCAGTAGTGCCACGAAACGTTCCTGCACCGTGCCTTCGCCGATGAAGCGCGGCACAAAGTCCGCGACCCAGAAAGGCGACCCGAGCCCCGACACACCGTTCAGGAAGAGTAACGGCTTGAGATCGCGACTCGCATCCAAGGTCAAAGTCGCAAGCACGCGCTCGGCATCCAGGCCTTCCGTTTCCACGAACCATTCCAGCGCGCTCCCCGCGCCGTTGATCGTGCCTTCCAGCACATAGACGACACGCCGCTCGTCCGACCAGATGACGCTCGTGAGCAGGGGAGCGGCGATCGTCGGCTCCTCCAGCGGGGCTTGTATGAAGGCGCCGGTACCGACATTCACATAGGCGCAAGCGAGCCGCGCTGGGCCGAACGCGAACGGAACGGCCGACTGATCCCCGGTGCAGATCTCGAGCGGCACACTGCGACCATGGAACCTGAAGCTGCCAAAAGGATGGCGGGTGCCGACTGGCATCGGCAGGTTTGCCGCGTCGACGCCGAACAGCTGCAGCAACTGCGGCGACCAGTCGCGCAACGCCGGATCGTACAGCTGCGTTCGTGACGCATTCGCCGGGTCCACCAGCAGCGGGCGCTCTTCGAGCAAGCGATACAACAGGAAACTCGACAAGGGTCCGAACGCGAGGCGTCCCGTCCGTGCCGCTTCGCTCACCGCGGGCAGGTTGTCCAGGCACCAGCGAAGCTTGCTCGCACCGTAATGCGGTGAAAGGACGAGGCCGGTGCGCGCGTGAATGTCCGCGGCGTGCAGTTTGAGTCGCGCAACGAACGCCGCGTTACGGCGATCCTGCCAGGAGAGCACTGGTGACAGTGCCGCGCCACTCGCACGATCCCAGCACACGATGCTGGAGCGCTGCGTTGCGAGGCCGGCCGCGACGATTTCCGCCGCAGCCGGGACACGCCCGCCGGCATCCTCGATTGCGATTCGCAGCGACTCGACGATCTGGTCCGGGTCCTGCTCGACACGATCGGGCGCGGGCTTGCGGGTGGTAACCGGGGCGAAGCACTGCACGAGCACAGCGCCCGACGAATTGAAGATGATCGCGCGGCTTGCGTGCCCGCCCTGATCCAGCGCCAGGTACAGACGCTCCTTCACGGCGCCAGTTTAGCCTTCCGTGGGTGGTGTGGCTGCTGACCTGGCGAGTGTCCGCGTCACTGGCTCCAGTGTCTCCTCGTGGCAACGCTATTGGGCGGAACGCCCATCGGGACAGGCGTTCTCAACCGAAGGCATGCATCAGATGCAGGGATGACCAGTCACTGATCTTTTGCGGCGAGCTGGCAGCGGCGCTGTCAGACTTTTCCGACAACCACAGGAGAAATGAAACATGAAAGGCACACTCTCTCTGGCGCTCGCTGCGTTGTTGTCAACCGCTGCTTTCGCGCAGACCCCGCCGTCCGGCTCCGGCTCGGTGTTCGACCAGTTCGACACGGATCACAACGGCAGCGTCAGCCAGGCTGAGGCCCAGGTGAACTCGACGGTGGTGGCGAATTTCAGCACCGCCGACACGGATCACGACGGCAAGCTCAGCAAGTCCGAGTTCGACGCGGCGTTCAAGCCCGCGAGCGAACAGTCTGATCAGCAGCCGCCGGCCGACACGCAGTCGACCCCGCCGAGTGCTCAGCAGCCTTCGACCATGCCGAGCGATCAGCCGACTACGCCGCCGCCAAGCGCACAGTCGCCCGAAAAGGCCCCCAGCAAGCAGCCGCCGCAATAAGGCGTTGCGAAACTCACCGGCCCGCTGGCATGTAGGGCGATTGAACCTGCTGCCAGCCGGCGCCGAGTGCCTTGTAGACCGCGACCAGTGAGGTCGCGGAGTCCGAGCGACTCTGCGCGAGCAGGTCTTCGGCTTCGAGCTGCGTGCGCTCGGCGTCGAGCACCTGCAGAAAATCCGAGACGCCTTCTTGGTAGCGCAGCTGCGCCAGCCGGGTCGCCACGGTGCTGGCTTCGGCCGCGTCGTTAAGTGCGGCTTCGCGTGCTCGCGCGGTTGAGTGATTGATGAGCGAACCCTCGGTATCTTCCAGCGCAGTCAGCACGGTTTGCTCATAGCGCGCCAGCGCCCCTTCGGTGCCCGCACGCGCGGCGTTGATGCGCGCCTTCACGTGCCCGATATCGAAGATGCCCCACGAGATCGATGGCCCGTAGTGATAGATCTCGGCCTGGTTGTCGCCGATTGCATTGCTGTCGAGACCGTTCCAGCCAAAGCGGCCGGTGAGCGAGACATGCGGAAAGAGGTCCGCGACGGCGACGCCGATCAGCGCTGTCGAAGTGGCAAGGTTGCGCTCGGCAACGCGTACATCCGGCCGCCGGCGCAGCCACTCGGTCGGATCGCCGAGCGGTGTGAATTCAGGAATAGCGGGAATTGGTCGCGGCTCGAGGCGCTCATCGGGCGTGCCCGGCTGATGAGCCGTCAACACGGCCAGCCGATACTTGGTACGAGCGATCGCCGCCTCGAGCTGCGGAAGAGTCGCCAGAGTGGTCGACAACTGCGCCTGGGCGCGCGCCACGTCGAGATCGGTGCCGCGGCCGGCATCGAGACGCTGCTGCGTCAGGTCACGTGAGCTGCGTTGCACAGCCGCGTTGCGTTTCGCCACTTCATAGCGGCTCTGCAGCCCGCGCAGCTCAAAATAGTTGCGTGCCACCTCGCTGGTCACAGTCACGAACGTGTCGTCGAGCGAGGCGAGGGCACTATCGACGGATGCGCGACTCGCCTCGTACCCGCGTCGCACGCCGCCGAAGATATCGATCTCCCAGGTCGCATCGAACCCAGCCTCCCAGTAATCGAAGCGACGCTGGCTTGCCGGGACGCCGGGCAGGTCGGTGGGACTCACCCGGGTCCGGGCCTGCAAGCCATTGGCGTTCACCACGGGCAGGAAATCGGAAGCGGCGCCAAGGCGCAGCGCGCGCGCTTCGTTGAGCCGCGCCGCGGCGATGCGCAGGTCGTGGTTGGCGTTGAGCGCATCCTGGATGAGGCTGGTGAGCGCATCATCGCCGAACACGGTCCAGAACTGCGATTGCACCGGCTCCGCGTGGAAAGCGTTGTTCTTCGCGCCCATGAATTCGCCGGGTACGGGCGTGTCCGGCTGCTTGTAAGACGGCCCGACTGCGCAGGCCGCTAGCGCTGCGGTGAATAACACGACGGCCACACTGCGCATGCTTGCGGCGCTACGCATGTTCACTTCCTTCCGCGGCAGTCGCGCTGGCCGGCGTGGGAGCGGGTGAGCTGCGCAACCGGTGCGCGAGCCGCTGCACGATCACGTAGAACACCGGCGTCAGGAACAGACCGAAAAGCGTGACCCCGAGCATGCCGGCGAACACCGCGATGCCGATTGCCTGGCGCATCTCGGCGCCCGCGCCCGTGGCGATGGCGAGGGGCACGACGCCCATGATGAAGGCCAGCGAGGTCATCAGGATCGGGCGCAGTCGCAGGCCCGCCGCTTCGATGGCCGCTGCCTCGGGTGTGAGGCCGTGGTCCTGGCGCACCTTGGCGAATTCGACGATCAGGATCGCGTTCTTGCAGGCGAGCCCCACCAGCACGAAGAGCGCGATCTGCGTGAAGATGTTGTTGTCGCCGTGGGTGAGCCACACGCCGGTGATCGCGCACAATATGCACATCGGCACGATCAGGATGATCGCGAGCGGCAGCGCCCAGCTCTCGTAGAGAGCCGCGAGCACCAGGAACACGAACAGCACGCACAGCGGGAATACGATCAGTGCCGTGTTACCCGCCGTGGTTTCCTGGTAGGTGAGATCGGTCCACTCGAACTTGACGCCGTTCGGCAACGTCTCGTTGAGAATGCGCGAGATCTCCCGCAACGCCTGGCCGCTGCTGAAGCCGGGCGCGGGCCCACCGTTCATATCCGCCGAAAGGTATCCGTTGTAGCGCAGTACACGATCCGGACCATTGGTCTGGCTGATCGTCACCAGCGATCCAAGCGGCACCATCTCGCCCTGGCTGTTACGAGTCTTGAGAAGCCGGATGTCTTCGGGTCGCGCGCGGTATTGCGCGTCAGCCTGCGCAATCACCTGGTAGGTGCGACCGAAGCGGTTGAAGTCATTGACGTAAAGCGATCCCAGGTACACCTGCATGGCTTCGAACACATCGGTGAGGGCGACGCCCTGTTCCTTGGCGCGCACGCGGTCGACGTCCGCGGTGATCTGCGGCACGTTGATGGTGTAGCTCGAGAACACGCCCGCGAGCTTAGGATCCTGGTAGACCTTTGCGAGCGCTCCCTGAAGGGCGCCATAGAGCTCTTCATAGCCGAGATTGGCGCGGTCTTCGATCTGCAGCGCAAAACCACCCAACGTGCCGAGGCCATTGACCGGTGGTGGCGGGAACACCCCGATGTAGGCGTCCTGGATGCCGGCGAATTGCTGGTTGAGCGCCTGCGCGATCGCCGGCCCGCTCAGCGCCTTGCCCTTGCGCTGATCGAACGGCTTCAGCGGGAAGAACACGATTCCCGCGTTCGAGCTGTTGGTGAAGCCCTTGATGGAAAGACCAGGGAATGCCACCGCGCCCTGGACGCCGGGATTCTTCAGCCCGATGTCGGACATGCGGCGGATCACCTGCTCGGTGCGATCGAGCGAGGCGGCGTCCGGCAACTGCGCGAAGGCGATCAGGTAGAGCTTGTCCTGGGTCGGAATGAATCCGGGCGGGACCAGCCGGAACATGAACCAGGTGAGGCCGATCAGCACCGCATAGACCACGACTGCCGCGCCTTTGCGACCGATGACGCGCTGCACGCCGGCCGAATAGCGCTCGGACTCGCGGTGGAAGAAGCGATTGAAAGGACGGAACACCCAGCCGAACAGCCGATCGATGATGCGGGTCGCGATATCGGGCGCCGCGCCGCGCGGCTTGAGCAATACCGCGCACAGCGCCGGACTCAGCGTCAGGGAATTGAATGCCGAGATCACCGTGGAGATGGCGATGGTGAGCGCGAACTGCTTGTAGAACTGTCCGGTGAGACCGGCGATGAAGGCGATGGGAACGAAGACCGCGCACAGCACCAGTGCGATCGCGATGATCGGGCCGCTCACTTCCTCCATCGCGCGATAGGCCGCATCGCGCGGACTCAAGCCCCGTTCGATGTTGCGTTCGACGTTTTCCACCACGACGATCGCATCGTCGACCACGATACCGATGGCGAGCACCAGCCCGAAGAGCGAGAGATTGTTGATCGAAAATCCGAACGCCAGCATCAGCCCGAAGGTGCCGACGATCGAGATGGGTACGGCCAGCAGCGGGATGATCGATGCGCGCCAGGTCTGCAGGAACAACACCACCACGATCACGACCAGCGCTATGGCCTCGAGCAGAGTCTCGATGACCGCGATAATCGACTGGCGGACGAAGATCGTGGTGTCGTAGACGATCTGGTAATCGACGCCCTCGGGAAAGTTCTTCTTGATCTCAATCATCGCCTTGCGCACGTTGTCGGAGAGGTCGAGCGCGTTGGCGCCTGGCATCAAGGCGATCGGCAACGCGACCGCCGGCTTGTTGTTGAGGAGACTGCGCAGCGAGTAAGTACCAGCGCCGAGCTCGATGCGCGCGACATCCCTGAGACGCGTCACCGAGCCGTCGGGCGCTGACTTGATGATGATGTTGCCGAATTCCTCTTCGGTAATCAGCCGTCCGGTGGCGTTCACGCTCAGCTGATATTCGACCCCGGGAGGTGCCGGCTGACCGCCGAGCACGCCCGCCGCGACCTGCACGTTCTGCTCGCGGATCGCCCGGACGACATCACCCGCGGTCAGGTCGCGGGAAGCGACCTTCTGCGGATCGAGCCAGATGCGCATCGAGTAGTCGCCGGCGCCGAACACACGCACTTCGCCGACGCCCGGAAGCCGCGCCAGCTGATCGCGCACCTGCAGGACCGCATAGTTGCGCAGGTACACCATGTCGTAGCGGTCGTCGGGCGAGTACAGGTGCACGACCATCAGGAGGTCGGGCGAGCTCTTCAGCGTGGTGACGCCGAAGCGACGCACATCCTCAGGCAGGCGTGGGAGCGCCTGCGCCACGCGGTTCTGAACCTGCACCTGTGCGATGTCGATGTTGGTGCCGACTTTGAAAGTGACGGTGAGGGTCATCAGACCGTCGGTGGTCGACTGCGAGGACATGTAGAGCATGTTCTCGACGCCGTTGATCTCCTGCTCCAGCGGCGCCGCGACAGTTTCGGCGATCACCTTGGGATTGGCGCCCGGGTAGGTCGCACGCACGACCACGGAAGGCGGCACGACCTCCGGGTACTGGCTCACCGGGAGGTTCAAGACCGCGATCGCTCCAATGATGAAGACGATCGTGGAGAGGACCGCCGCGAAGATCGGGCGATCGATGAAGAATTGCGCGAACTTCATAAGGCTTTACGCGATTCGGTGTTTTGTGACACTTGCGTGGTGCCGCCGACTTCCGGCAGGCGGGCGGACGGCGGAACATCCTGGTCCATGGGCACCGTTTGCGGCGACACGGGCATGCCGGGTCGCACGCGCTGCACGCCGTTCACGACGATCGTTTCGCCGGCCTGCAGACCGTCGAGAACGACGCGCAGGCCCTGCACGATGCGACCGATCTTCACCGGTCGATAGCTCAAGGTCTTGTCCTCGCCGACCACGAGGACGTATTTCTGGTTCTGATCGGTGCCGACCGCGCGGTCGTTGATCAGGATCGCGTTGTACTGCCCGCTGCCGAGCAGCTTGATGCGCGCGAACAGGCCGGGCGTGAACAACCCGTCCGGGTTGTGGAAGATCGCGCGCCCACGGATCGTCCCGGTCGCAGGGTCGAGCTGGTTGTCGACGAAGGTCATGTGGCCGGGATGCGGGAACCCTGTTTCGTTCGCGAGGCCCATCCAGACGGGGTTCGGCTCGTCGCGCGAGCTGGAACGCTCACCGCTTTTCGACATGGCGGCGTACTTGAGATAGACCTGCTCGTCGCCGGTGAACTCGACGTAGACGGGGTCGATGGACACGACGGTGGTGAGGAGCGTCGCCTGTTCGCCACTGCCGACGAGGTTCCCGGCAGTCACTTCGGCCTTGCTGACACGGCCCGCGATCGGGGAGACGACGCGTGTGAATTCCAGGTTGAGCCGCGCGACCTCCACGGCCGCCGCCGCGGCTTCGACGCCGGAACTCGTCTCATGTGCGCGGTTCACGCGCTCGTCGTACTCCTCCTGGGAGATGGCGCGGGCGGCGAGCAGCCGCTCGGCGCGATCCACTTCATTGCGCGCCAGCTCGGCGCGGGTCTTGGCGGCAGCCGCATCCGCCTGGGCGCGCGAGAGCTCGGCGCGATACGGGCGCGGGTCGATGACAAACAGCAGATCCCCTTTCTTGACCAGGCCCCCTTCCGTGAAGGCGATCTGCTCGATGTAGCCCGACACGCGCGGCCGGATCTCCACGCTGTCGATCGCCTGGATGCGGCCGCTGAACTCATCCCAATCGGCGACCTTGCGCTCGATGACCTTTGCGACGCTCACCTGGGGTGCCGCTGCGGACGGTGCTGCCTGAGGCGAACATCCCGCCAGCAGCATCGCGATGACGATGAGCCCGGTTGGAAGGAAAAAGGCGCCGAAACGCGCCGCAATCCGCGTAGCCGTGGTGATGTTTGCACGCATGTTGAGTGTCCCCTTCGATGGCGACCGTCCCGCATCGCCGCTTGTGGGACCGGAGATTATGCGCTGAACCGGGGCTGAAAAAGAGCGACGCCGAATTTCACTGGTGACTGGGGATCAGGAATCGCCCGGGCGCAGGCCTCGCCCGCTCCCCGGAAACAGGGTAACCAGAAAATCGAGGAATGCCTGCACCTTGGGCGTCGGATGGCGATCTTTTACAAAGAGCGCGGAGACCGGCCGTTCCATCGCGAAGCGCCATTCGGGCAGCACGCGTATCAGGAGTCCCGCGGCGACCGGGCGCTCGGCCATGAATCCCATCACCGGCGCGATACCCGCGCCCGATATTGCCGTTTCCAGCAATGCCTCGGGACTGTCGACCATAAGGCGCCCGCTGACGGAGATCTGCTTCAGTACGCCGTCGCGCACCATTCCCCACTCGATCACCCGCCCGGTGTTCGGATTGAAAAAGCGGATGCAGTCGTGTTCCTTGAGGTCGTCGGGATCGTGCGGCATACCGCGCCGCGCGAGATAGTCTGGCGAAGCGATGGCGACCACGTCGGGGTTCCACAGGCGGCGCGCAACCAGGCGCGAGTCCGTGAGCTCGCCCACCCGTACCGCGATGTCGATGGCCTCGTTCACCATGTCCACCAGCCGGTCGGAAAAGCTCAACTGCAGGCTGACATCGGGGAATTGAGCCAGGAAGCGCGGCAGCGCAGGCAGAACATATTCCCTGGCAAGTGTCATCGGCATGTCAACACGCAGCCGTCCGCGCGGGCGCTGCCGCGTCTCGACGACTTCGGCTTCCGCATCCTGCATCTGGGTTACCAGCGCCTGGCAGCGTGCGTAGAATGCAGTCCCGACGTCGGTGGGACTGAGTGATCGGGTCGTGCGGTTGAGGAGGCGTATGCCGAGCCGCTCTTCGAGACGCGACACCGACTTGCTGACCGCGGACGGAGTAACGCCAAGCTGGTTGGCGGCCGCGACGAAGCTGCCGGAAGCCACGACGCGCACGAAGGTCACGATGTCGCCCAGGTTGTCCACGAACTGTTCGCCTCCTTGCGCAGATTATTGATGAGTGAGCGTCATCAGTGAAGTTCGATCGTGCCTGTTTATCGGCGCCGCCGGTGTCTTTACGCTTTGCGTCAAGAATGGCCAGGAGTGAGCGTTGATGTGGCTGGTGACGCACGCGAGCGGAACCATCGGTAAGGCGGTGGTGGCGGCGGCAACGGCGCGCGGACTGCGTCTGCGGCTGATGGTTCGGGACCCGTCACGGGCCCCGGCGGATTTCCCACGTGAGAACCTGGTCGTCGGCAGTTTCACCGACCCGGTCTC
>DASQOO010000204.1:0-18380 GCA_035644435.1 Steroidobacteraceae bacterium
CCTCGGATCATGCGGCGCTCGTTCGAAGGCGCGTTCGAACAGCTGCGCCGAGCGCGGGGTGATCGCCCTGCCCTCGGCAAATACCAGTGTTTCACCGAGGCCGAGAATGGCATCGACGTTCTCGCCGCCGCTCTGCGTGTAGGCATGCTCGTAGGCGTCGGCGGCCCTCAGGTACTGGCCGAGCTGAAAGTAGGAGCGCCCCAGCAACAGCCAGCCGTTGACGTCGTTGGGATTGGCCTGTAAGCGGGCTTCAAGCCTTGCCACCATCTGCGCGACCGCCGGCGGGACGCCGGGAATTTCGGTGCCGCCGCGCCAGGACCAATTGCTCCAGACCTGGTACAGACCGAATGCAAGCGCCGGAATGAGGACAGTCACCACCACTGCGGTGGGCCAGCGCGCGGCAGAGGCGTTTGCGGACCGCAAGAGTGGCCAGAGCACGATTGCAGTGGCGAGGAGCGCCATCAGGCCTGCGACGGTGAGGAACGCGATCATGCCGGTCCCGAGTCCAGGTCGGAGTCATCGGCATCCGCCCGCGCCAGGCGATCGCGCTGACGGACGATGCGCACGGCAATCCACGCCCCAACTCCCAGCAACAGCGCGGGTGCGAGCCATAGAACCCAGGTGCGCGCCACGAAAGGCGGGCGGAACAACACGAAGTCGCCATAGCGATCGGTCATGAAGCTGAGGATCTGCGCGTCGCTTTTCCCGGCGCGCAGCATCTCGCGGACCTCGCGACGCAGGTCTGCTGCCAGTCCCGCATTCGAATCCGCGATGCTCTCGTTCTGGCACACCAGGCACCGGAGGTCGTGAATCAGCCGTTCATAACGCGCCTGCAGGATTGGATCCGCGAAATCATCGCCCGAGTCGATACCGAACGCGCCACTGGCGACGAGCAGCAGCACCACCGTCGCGCACCAGGCTTTCATTGCGGGCTTCCACCGGCCGCACGAATGCGCGGCAGGAAATCGCGTTGCCAGATCTCCTCCGTGAGCGGCGCGATGTGCTTGTGGATCACGACGCCATTCGCATCGATCAGGAACGTTTCGGGAGCGCCGTACACACCCCAATCGATCGCGACGCGGCCGTCGGCATCGAAGCCACACTCGACGTATGGATTGCCCAGTTCGTTGAGCCACTGGATGGCCAGCGGGCGGTCGTCCTTCCAGTTGAGACCGACGACAGGAACTACATTCGTGCGCGAGATCGCGAGCAACGCCGTGTGCTCTTCCCGGCAACCAACGCACCACGTTCCCCAGACGTTCAGTACGTACATGCGACCGCGATAGGTCGCGTTGGTCACCTGCCGTGCGGGGTCGCCGACGCTGGGCAGCGCGAACTGCGGTGCCGGCTTGCCGATCAGAGGTGACGGGATGGCGGACGGCTCGCGATGCAAGCCGAAGAACAGGAACACGACCAGAACCGCAAGGCCGCCAAGTGGCAGCACGTAGCGCGACATCAGGCGGCGTCTCGCGCCGTCGAACCTGCCGGCAGCGGCTCGGTGACCCGCACGCTGCGATAACGTCGATCGGTCGCGGCAACCAGGCCGCCAAAGGCCATGAACAACGCTCCGAGCCACACATAGCGGATCAGCGGCTTGTACTGGATGCGGACGCTCCAGGCGTCATTGCCCAGTTGATCACCGAGCGCGACGAACAGATCGCGCGTCCAGCCAACCGTGATGGCCGCCTCGGTCATTGGCATGGTCTGTACGCGATACACTCGTTTCTGCGGCTGCAAGACGCGCACCAGTAAACCGTTCCGCGTGACTTCGAATTCACCTTCGATCGCGCTGTAGTTCGGGCCTTCGACGTTGCGCAGTTCACGGAATGCGAAATCGTAGCCGGCGATGTTGACGGACTGCCCGGGCCTGAGCGCCACGTCCTTCTCGATCTTGTAGGCCTCGACGCCGGCAACGCCAATGGTGAACACACCCACGCCGAAATGAGCGATCGACATTCCGAGCACCGCCGCCGACAGGCTCTGGCGCTTGCGCAGTCGCGAGATGGGCTCGCGTAGTGCTGAATAGATGATCCAGAGTCCCGCCGTGAGTCCCACGGTGGCGAGCACGGTCACGCGGCCGAAGAACCACAACGCGCTCGCAAGAGCGAGCGCAAAGGCGACGACCAGGCCAACGAGGAGCGGCCGTTTCAGCCCGCCGAGCCGCGCGCGCTTCCAGGATGCATGCATGCCGACGCCCGCCAGAGCGAGCAACGGCAGCATCGGCACCAGGAACACCGCGCGGAAATAAGGCGGGCCGACCGAGATCTTGCCCAGATCCAGCCCGTCGATGAACAACGGGTAGAGCGTGCCGAGCAGGATCAGCGCCGCCGCGATCACCAGCAGGACGTTGTTGAACAGCAGGAACGACTCTCGAGACCATAGCTCGAACCCGGCCGACGAGCCGAGCTTCGGAGCTCGCCAGGCGTAGAGGCTGAGCGCGCCGCCAATGCACATAGTGAGGAAAGTCAGTACGAACACACCACGTGCCGGATCGGTGGCGAAGGCGTGAACCGAGATGAGCACGCCGGAACGCACCAGGAACGTGCCGAGCAGGCTGAGCGAGAACGCGAAAATGGCGAGCAGCAGTGTCCAGCTGCGAAACAGGCCGCGCTTTTCCGTAACCGCGAGGGAGTGAATGAGCGCGGTGCCCGCGAGCCACGGCATGAACGACGCATTCTCCACCGGGTCCCAGAACCACCAGCCGCCCCAGCCGAGTTCGTAGTACGCCCACCAGCTCCCGAGCGCGATGCCGATCGTCAGGAACATCCAGGCGACGATGGTCCACGGCCGCGTCCAGCGCGCCCAGGCCTGGTCGAGCCTGCCCTCGAGCATTGCGGCACAGGCGAACGAGAACGCCACCGCGAAGCCCACATATCCCGTGTAGAGAATCGGTGGGTGCACAGCCAACGCGAAGTCCTGCAGCAGCGGGTTGAGATCGTTGCCATCGAGCGCCGGTGGCAGTAGGCGCGTGAACGGATTGGACGTCGCCAGCGTGAACGTCATGAAACCCGTGCTGATGACACCGAGCACACCGAGCACACGGGCGATGAACGTATCCGGCAATGATCGGCTCAGCGCCGCCACGGCCAGCGACCAGGTGGCGAGGACCAGGATCCACAGCAGCAAGGATCCTTCATGGGCGCCCCACACTGCGGCCACTCGATAGAAGGTTGGCAGCGCCGAATTCGAATTCAGCGCGACGTAGCTCACCGAGAAGTCGTTTGCGACGAAGGACGCCGCGAGACAGCCGAACGCCAGGGCGACGAACACGAATTGGCCGGCAACTGCGGGTCGCGCGACGGCCATCCATTCTGGCTGACGGCGGTATGCGCCAATCAGCCCGAATACGCTCTGCGCGATCGCCAGGCACAGCGCGAGGATGAGCGCGAAATGGCCGAGCTCGGGAATCATGTTGCACCTTCTGGCGCAGTGCCCTTGAGTGACTTGGCAACTTCCGGCGGCATGTATTTTTCGTCGTGCTTCGCGAGCACTTCGTCGGCGGCGAACACGCCATCACGCGTCAAGCGCCCATGGGCCACCACACCCTTGCCCTCACCGAAGAGATCCGGGAGCACGCCGGTGTAGGTGACGGGAACACTATGCTTGAAATCCGTCACGACGAAACGGATCTCGAGGCTGCCAGTTTCGCGCGTGACGCTGCCCTTGGTGACCATGCCGCCGATGCGGAAGGGCCGCTCGTGCGGCGCCTCCCCTGCTGCGACCTGGCTCGGGTCGTAGAACAGCATCATGTTCTCGCTCAGGGAGCGGAACACCAGCGCAGCGGCGATTCCGACGCCCACGAGTACGCCGAGAACGACCAGCAGGCGTTTGCGTCTCGGGGTCATCTGGCCAACTCTCCCATTCCAAGTCGGCGGCGCGCCTCTTCGAGCGCGCGCCGATGACTGGCCCGCGCCGCGAGGACGTTGCCTACGAGCACAGTCAGCGTGATCGCGTAGGCCGGCCAGACGAACACGGCGTAGCCACCCATTGAGAAGAACTGGCTGAGACTCACGCCATCACCTCGCGGATCCAGCCGGCGCTGCGTTCACGTCGCAGGACCTCGCCGCGTACGCGCACCAGCAGCAACGCGACGAAGCACAACGTGAACCCCAGGATCATCACCAGCAGCGGTATCAGCATGGATGTCGAGATCGAGGGCGCCGCCATCTTGGTCACGGTGGCCGGCTGATGCAGCGTATTCCACCACACCACCGAGTAGTGAATGATCGGGACGTTGACCACACCGACGATCGCGAGCACCGCACTCGCACGATCCGCACGTTGCAGGTCGTCGATCGACGAACGCAGCGCAATGTATCCGAGATACAGGAACAGCAGGATGAGCTCCGAGGTCAGGCGGGCATCCCACACCCACCACGTGCCCCACATCGGCTGGCCCCACAGGGCACCAGTGGCGAGCGCGGCAAAAGTGAACGAGGCGCCGATCGGCGCACAGCTCGCGGCAACTGCGTGCGCAAGCTTGATGCGCCAGATCAATCCAATCGCCGCAGACGCGGCCATGACGACATAGATGAAGAGTGACATCCAGGCACTCGGCGCGTGCACATAGATGATGCGGAACGCGTCGCCCTGCTGATAGTCGGGTGGCGCGAGCACCAACCCGCCATAGAGCGCGCCGACGATCAGGATGAATGCCGTCCAGCCGAACCAGGGGGCGAGCTGTCCCGCCAGCCGATAGAAGTGCGGCGGCGATGCAAACTTGTGTAGCCAGGTCCACATGATCTCAGCGCGTCTCCTTGAGCTACTCGATGCTGATCCTGACGGCGGCCGCCGAGGTCAACGGCGCAAGCGTGAATGCGAACACGAACAGCGCGGCAAGCAGATACAACGGCCCGGCGACAGGCTCTGCGGCGATCGCCAGCTCGATGGCTCGCGCGCCAAAGATCAGCATTGGCATCGCGAGCGGCAAGACCAGCAGCGACAGCAGCAAGCCACCGCGCCGCAAGCCGACCGTGAGCGCGGCGCCGATGCTCCCCAGCAGGCTCAGCGTCAGCGTACCGAGCAGCAGGCTCACCACGACGACACCCAGCGCGTGACCAGGAACTCCGAGTGCGATGGCGACAATGGGCGAGATCAGCACGAGGGGCAATCCACTCAGGAGCCAGTGAGCTGCCGTCTTGGCGAGCAGCAACCAGGTCAGCGGCTGTCCGGACAGCACGTACTGCTCGAGAGTTCCATCCTGCGCATCCGACTTCAGCAGCGAGTCCGCAGCGAGGAGCGAGGATAACAGCGCCGCCACCCACAGCACACCGGGCGCGACGTCTCTCAGGCGCGACAGCTCCGGACTTAATCCGAGCGGAAACAGCGTCGTGACTATCAGGAAGAACACCAGCGGATCGGCCACGTGCCCCCAGCGTCGCATGGCGAGACGCAGATCACGCTCGAGGATCAGCCGGCCTGCTGTGAGTGCGCTCGCGGGCATCACAGGGCCAGCTTCGATATGCGGCCTGAACGCAGCTCGAGGCCCTGGTGGGCCGCGACAAGTGCGAGACCCCCGTCATTCAGGTGGCTGGCAAGCGCGCCCGAAATCTGTTCGCTGCTCGACGCATCGAGATTCGTGAACGGTTCATCGAGCACCCAGAAGCGCGCCCGGGAGAGCAGCACGCGGCACAGGGCCACGCGACGTCGCTGACCCGCGGACAGCACGCGCGCCGGCAAGCGCGCGCAGTCACTTACGCCCAGGTTCGCGAGGACGGCGTGAATCTCGGCATCGGAGAGCGAACGCCTGAGTCCTACGCTGTAACGCAGGTTCTCGACCGGCGTGAGATCACCCTTGAGAGCTGTGTCGTGTGCGAGATAAGCGATCGCGGCGTGATAGGCGCTGTTGCTGTCACGAATCGGAAGTCCCTGCCAGAGCACCTCGCCCTCCTCCGCCTCCAGCAGACCGCAGACCACTCGCAGTAGCGTCGTCTTGCCGCAGCCATTCGGTCCGGAGACGTGCAGCGCGTGGCCGGCGCCGATCTCGCAGGACACGCCGCGCAGCACGTGTCGCTCACCGCGCCACAGGTGCAGATTCCTGGCGGAAAGAAGAACACTTGTCGAGCCGGCGGTCAGCATCGCATAAGCATCGTTTATTCAAAAACTTAAAGGTACTTTCTCAGCAATCGCATTATACACGGACGCACGTGTAGAATTCCGACGCCGCTCACATGCCCGGGTGGCGAAACTGGTAGACGCAAGGGACTTGAGCATTGAGCACGCGGGTCGGAAACGCCCGCGCGAATGGGGTCAAATTCGGGGAACCAGTAGCACGTCATGGTGACTGCAATCCCGAGCTAAGCCCGATGCGGTGATCGGGAAAGTGTAGAGACTTGACGGCCCCTGCCTAAATCGTCAGTCGTGCTGGTCGCGACGGCGACACGGTGAAGGTAAAGTCCAGACTCCAAATGTGCCCGCAAGAGCACAGCAGCGAAAGCTGTAGCGAGTAAGAAAATCCCTTGGGGGCGACCCCATGCCGGTTCGAGTCCGGCCCCGGGCACCAACGGCGTGGGACAGCGATGGCAGAGCCTCAAGAACAATACCGATACTGGGCTTTCATCTCGTACTCGAACAAGGACGCTCTGGTCGCGCGACGGCTGCACCGTCGTCTCGAGAATTACAGCATCCCGCGCGATCTGCGCGGCCGGCCCGGGCTCGATGGCGCTGTGCCGGCGAAGCTGTTCCCGATCTTTCGCGACCGCGAGGAGCTGCCGCTTTCATCGGACCTCGGCGCATCGATCGAGGATGCGCTGCGAATCTCGCGCTACCTGATCGTTCTCTGCTCGCCGGCGGCGGCGCATTCGCGCTGGGTGAACGAGGAGATTCGTTACTTCAAGTCGCTCGGCCGCGAGGATCGGATCTTCGCGATCATTCTGTCCGGGGAACCCAATGCTTCGGATGTTCCTGCGACCTCGGAGCAGGAGTGCTTTCCGCCGGCGCTGCGTCATCGGGTTGATAACCACGGACAGATCAGCGAGCAGAGGACCGAGCCGATCGCGGGGGACCTGCGTCCAGGCGGGGACGGCTGGCATCGAGTATTTCTCAAGTCCGTCGCCGGTATCACCGGGATGGGCTTCGATGCGTTCGCGCGACGCGAGCGCAAGCGGCGGCTGCGCCGACAGGCTGCGGCCGGCATCGCGGCACTCGTCGTGCTGACAGCGGGCGCCTGGTGGCTGGACTACAACCGACTGAAGGTGTCCTACTACGAGACTTTTGCGACCCGTTGGGGTGTGCCCGTCGGAATCGTGCCGGTCGATCCGCAGCAGCCCGCGGGTTACGAGTTCTATTACCGGTTCGAATCCCGCCGCGGACGGCTGCGGGCTGTCAGGTACGTCGACCGCGAAGGCAACGCCCGCGGCGAGGACTTCAACAATAACGTTGCGATACGCGAAATCCACTACCGCGAGGACGGGTCGGTTCGGGAGCTCGTACAGTTTCAGCGCAACAACAAGCTCATCAGGCGCGCCGTGTACAGCAACATTCGTCGTACGCCAAACGGCGACGCGATCCAGTACGTCGACTTCCACCAGGAGAACCAGGATGCGCCGCTCGCACTGGCGAACGAGGCTGTCGCCGACATCGGCAACCCATTTGGCGCAAGTCGCTCGGAGATCACCGGTCAGCAGATCACCTACGACTCGTCAGGCAGGCCCAAATCCATTACGAACCTCAATGCCTACCACCAGAAGCGTGCCAACTCTGCCGGAGTCTTCGGCGTCCGCTACGAGTACCGCGGTTCCTCCCTCGTGTCGTCCGCTACTGAGAACCTCGGCTTCGATGGCAAGCCAACGCCGAGCCGGATCGGCGTGCTGCGGTCGGAGTATTCGCGCGACCTTGCCCACGGCAGCTACGAATGGCGTTACTTTGGCGCGAATCGACAACCGGTCGTAGAACGAGGCGGCTACCACCTTGTCCGGCATGTTTACGACAGCGGTTCCGACCGGACCGAGGATTCCTACTTCGGAACGGATGGCAAGCCTGTGCTGCTCGCCGACGGGTACCACAAGTTCGTGACGACATTCGACCGCAAGAGGCTGCACACCGAATGGACCTACTTTGGCGTCGACGGTGAGCCCGTATTCAGCAAGGCCGGCTACCATCGTGTGGAGCTCACCTACGACACCGACGGAAACCTGATCGACTTCGCTTATTTCGGTATCGACGGCAAGCCGGTGTACAGCAATGCGGGGTTTCATCGACAGCGCGCGTCCTACGACCGCCACGGCAATCAGCTCGAAACGACGTGCTTCGGCATCGACGATCGGCCGACGCTGAACAAGCAGGGCTACTATCGCGCCACCCAGGCGGTCGACCGACGAGGAAACGTCACCGACATTGCGTACTTCGGGACCAAGGGCGAGGCGGTCGTTGGTAATTTCGGCGTTCAGGCGTACCACCGAATCAGGCAATTGTTCGACGATGGCGACAACCTGGTCGATGTCAGGTATTTCGACGTCGGCGACCGGCCCTCGCCTCCCAACGCCGATACGTTCAATCACGTGCATCGTGAGTTCGACGAACGCAGCAACCTGGTGAGCGCGAGCCTCTATAACGGCGATGACCCGGTAGCCAGCTACAACTTCGGCCTCCACAGCTTTACCGCCACTTTCGACCAACGCGGCAACCCGACGGAATGGGCACTCTTCGGGGTCGATGGGAAACCGGTGCTGAGCCCAGGGCTGCGCATACACCGTCTCATGCAGAAGTTCGACGAACGCGGCAGAGCCACGGAAGAGTCAAGCTGGGGCGTGAGCGGCGAGCCAGCCGTGAACTTCGAGGGATACCACCGCAAGGCGAGCGTCTATGACGAGCGCAGCAACCTTCGCGAGGTCACGTTCTTCGGCACTCACGGTGAACCGGCATCCAACCCGGATGGTTGTCATCATGCGATCAGTGAATACGACGAAGTCGGACGGGCAATCGCAGCGGAATGTTTCGGCGTCGATGGCAAGCCGATCTTGGACAACCAGGGATATCATCGCGTCGTCGACACATACGACCGCCACCGCAATCAGACCAGCGAAGCGTACTTCGGCGTGCAGGGCCAACCCATCAACGGTCGAGCGGGATATCACCGCGTGGCCAGGACCTTCAACGACCGCAGCGACTACCTCGAAGAGGCGTACTTCGGCCCGGATGACAAGCCCATGGCGATCGCAGCCGGATACCACCGTTTGCAGCGAGTTCTGAACGAGCGCGGCTGGGAAGTAGGGGTCCAGTATTTCGGGGTACACGGCGAGCCTTCTTTGAACGGCGACGGTATCCACCGTGTGGCCAAGAGCTATGACGCCCGAGGCCGTGAAGTGTCGGAGGCCTACTTCGGGTTGCAGGGCGAGCCCGCGATGAATCACAAAGGCTATCAGCGCGCGGCCATGGAATATTTCGCGGACTACCCGCAGGTTTCCAAGATCACTTACTTCGACGTGACCGGCAAGGAAATGATCGCGCCAGGCAGCCGCATCGCGAATTCTCTGTTCGGCAAGTGCGTCGTGCTGCTACTTCCCAACGGTTCACTGGTGCTCGGGATTCCCATCGTGCTCCCCAAGGAGGACATCGTTCTTTACGTCGAGCCGACCCATCTCTCCTTCGTCGTCGACCGCAGGATCCTCGCCGACATCCTGCCCCAGAATGCCGTTGTGCCCGGCAACGTAATGACTGCCGACCAGGCGTTCGGTCGCTTGATGACCCTGACCAAGGTCCCGATCGTGGAATTCACGCCGGGCGGCGCTGTCCCGACGGCAATTACCCGCACGCTCGACATCCGCCGCGGGCCTCCGCCCGGTCTGCACTGATCGGCGCGAGTTCAGCCGGCTCCGAAGGCGGAATCGAATTCGGCTGGAAAATGCTCCGGCCTCACCTGTCGCTCGGCCGCCCTGCGCCCGAGATCCAGCAGCCGCTCGCTGTTTTCCGGGCGATCCATGGCGCCGATCACCTCGATCTCGGCCTGGGTCCAGTTGAGCCCCAGGTTGCGCGCAAGCCAGCCCTGCAGCAGCGGTGCGTCGTAGCGCAGGTAGTGCAGGAATGGGTTGACGCCAATCAGGTCATCGGCGAGATCGCCGACTTCTCCATCGATGGTCCAGGGCGTTGGTGACTGGCTCATCCACTGCAGCACCGTCTGCCCTAGACGATCCGTGTCCTGCATCAGCGAACGCAATGCGGCGATTGCCAGCATGACCGCCGGTCGGCGTCTCACCCATTCCAGGGTGGGCTTGGGCGCGGTTGCACCGGTGCCGACCGAGACCAGCATCAGGCGATCGCTGCCGAGCGGCCAACGGAATCCATAACCCTTCAAGGTCGCGAGCATCATCAGCAGCAGCGCCGGATTGTTGTGCGGGCTCACCCCGCCATCGACGAAGAGTCCGCGCACGCCGGGCGCCACTTCGATGAGCTCAGGTGAGAAGTACGTGGGCGCGGCCGTACTCGCTCGCAGCAGATCGACCAGCAACAGGTCGCTGTTCTTCACGAAATTCGGCGACGCATTCTCCGGCGCGAAGTACGGCCCGCGCGGATGGTTGTGAAACAGCCAGACGCTGCCCGTGTCGAGCCTCTTGGCCACGATGCCCAGACCGCAGCGAATCTCATCCGAGCCGAGCGTCGTGGTGGAGAAGTGCTCTTCGATCACGCCCCGCAGCGCGTCCGAGTCGAATTTCGGCGCCCAGAAACCCTCGAACCAGGGACGCTTGCGAAAGCCACGCTGACCGAGACTGAGGTAGAGCTCGATCAGCTGGCGCGTCGTGTATCCGAGGCCGAGCGTTGCCGCGATCAGCGAGCCGGTTGATGTGCCGCCGATCAGGTCGAAATAGTCCGCGAGGCAAAAGTCTTTCCGGCCACTGCGCGCCTTGAGGATGGACTCAACGCGCTCGAGGAATGCGAGCGAGATGAGGCCGCGCACTCCTCCCCCATCGAGGGCGAGTATCCGTTTGGGACCGGCCGAATGGAGGTGCCACTCACGTGTCGCTCGCTGAGACTGCGTCATCGCTCGATCTCGTGCGTGAAAAGCAGACTGCGCCATTGGCTCACTTCGTCAAGCATCGAGCGTGCGGCCTCCATCGCGTAGCGGGCAATTTGCGCACTCAGGAGTGGGACGGCCCTGGCTGCCGCCTCATCGAGAGTACGTGCGAGGCGGTCGCGTAGTACCTGCAGGTGAGCGTGCATACCTCGGAAACGTGTCGCCAGCTGCAAGAATTCGCTCTGCGTCCGGATCGCGGCCAGGGTCGCCGCCAGGGCCGGAAAGAAAATTCCCGCGCCCAGCGCGACCTGGCGAAACGGATCGACGCGCCAGTGCCAGGCCTGTTCTGCGTAGTAGTGCACGAAAAGGTACAGCGCGGCTGTCACCAGGGTCAAAACCAGCGACACCATCGCGATCACTTCCAGGCGCTCATTGGCGCGCCGATTGACGTCGATAGCCGCGCCGTAATAGTCGACCTGCCGGTCGATCATCCCGGAAAGAATGAGATGCCCCGCCTCCATGACGATGGGCTGCTCCAGCCTCCCTGACGGCAACCTCGCCTGGCGCAGAACGGCGCGCAGATACCTGTCGATCCAGGCCCCTTCGCGCTGAAATTCGCGCAGCGCCGGAGAATCCACGCTCGGGATGGTCCGGCCGAGCACGGCGAGCACCGCCGCGTGATTGATCTGTTGCTCCAGCAAGCGGTAGCCCAGCCAGCCTTCACGCCAATGGCGCGATCGAGCGCGTTGCCAGAGCACGAGCAGCACCACGAGCGCCGCGAGCTCGAGCCATTTCCCGAATGTGCTCCAACCCGCGTCCAGTGCGCCGAGCAGCGCGCCGCCCACGGCAGTGAGGGCCAGGAGAGATATCGAAATGTACGCGCCCTGGTAGAGATCGCGGTAAGCATTGGCGCAGCGCTCGGCCCAGAGCCAATGGGAAAAATAGTCTTCCCGGATCCGGGCGAGCCAGTCGCGCAGCAGCGTTGGCGCACGGGCGCTGCCGGAGTTCCATTGCAGCGCCCACTCCGCTTCATTCGCCGTGACATGAGCGCGGAATCTCTCCTCGAACCAATCGGATGGTTCGTAAGATCGCGTCTGCTGAAGCAGGAGCGACTGCACCAGACGTTGCGCCCAATCCTCACCCGCGAGCGGCGTTTCAGTGCGCGCTTCGACCGGGCCTTCCGCCAGATGACTTCTGTCGAGCGCGTCTACCACCACCAGGATCACCGGCATCCCGCGGGTCTCGGCCTCGTCGATCAACCAGCGCGTTCCGCCCCGACGCTTTTCTGCGCCGGAGCGCACCAGCGCCAGCAGCACGTCCGCGTGCCCGAGCAGCGTCAGGGCGGAAGTCTCGTAGGTGCGTTTGGTCAGCTCACGGGCTTCGTCATCGACTTCGCCGTCCAACTCGAGCAGCGCCGTAGCCGATGCGGCAAGGCGCGCCAGCTCGCCGGCCGGGTCGGCATCGACGCCGGGGTTACGCCGCAGGTCCTCGGCATACCGCGGCATGTCGATCGGGAGAATGCCGTTCAGCGCGTAGCCGAGCCGGATAGCCTGATCAGCGACCAGTTGATCTGCGCCAGCCGCGAGTTGGGTGACGAGACGGCACTCGCTTTCTGGACGCTCGCTCCCCGGACGGAAGGAATCGACATACGCGCCGTTCGCAGCGGTCAGCGACTGTCGTAACGAGGACAGGACTCGGGCAACGAACGGCGCGACCGTCGCTCGTTCAGGCAGGTCCAGGTGCCCCACGACACCGACTCGCAGCACCAGTTTCGGCACGGGCCGACGGCTCGGGTCCCGGCCGCTGAACAGTGCTGCGATCGAAAGGCGCACAAAGCGCACGAGCCGCCGCAGGATGAGGCTACTTCGGCGCACTGGATGGTGTGACCCTTCGCATGTGCCCTCTGCTCCGCGCTTCGCATTGGCGCGGTTGTCTCTGGAGGCGTGGGTCGGAATCGAACCGGCGTACACGGCTTTGCAGGCCGCTGCATGACCACTCTGCCACCACGCCCTGGCCCGGAAGAACAAAACCCCGGGACGTGCCCGGGGTTTTCAGTCTAGAAATCTGGAGCGGGAAACGAGGCTCGAACTCGCGACCTCAACCTTGGCAAAGTTGCCCTTCCCCGCCCAATCAAGACCTTATCGGGCTACTCGGGGCCACAGCGTACCACTCAGATCAATTGGTTGTCCTAAGCGACTATTGGCGCGCCAGAACATCGTACGCTTGGTCCGCCAGGCTGAGGATGGAACCCCGTAACAGGGAGTCATTGATCAACACCAACACGGAGTAACGACGATGCGAACGCTGATGCTGGTGGCCCTCTTGGGCCTCTCTGCGGCCGCGGTTGCAGACCCGCCGGTCCCGCAGGGCACGAAGGACTTCATCAAGCTGCAAGGGATGACGATGGGTCCTACCATCGAGGCGCGATCCTCTCACCTTGTTGTGCACGGGTTCTCCCAGAAGGGGGCAGAGGATCTGGTCGCGGCGCTTGACGCTGCCACGGCCGATCTCGCGGTGTACGAGCGAGGGCTCTACAAGGCCGCGTGTGACCGCAAGGACGAACTACTTCACAACAACGAAAAGCTCGCCGAGGCGTTTGAGCAGATCGACGCAGCGACCGGTGAGGCCGAGGCGAAGCTCGTGGCT
Source organism: Steroidobacteraceae bacterium (assembly GCA_035644435.1). Taxonomy (GTDB): domain Bacteria; phylum Pseudomonadota; class Gammaproteobacteria; order Steroidobacterales; family Steroidobacteraceae; genus DATBVX01. The sequence continues at coordinate 13,595 of DASQOO010000204.1, forward strand.
TCCTTGGCCGATAAGCTGACCGGCGATGACAAGACCTACTACGCCGATCATCTGGCGAGCCACCCAGACGCGGAGTTCAGTGATAGTCACGGAATCGACAAGATCCGCGAGGGCAAGGGCAACAACAAGGTGATGGTCGACACCCTGTGCTTCTATAGCCAGCCGCACCAAGTCGGGGTCATCCCGGAGACCACGATCGACCTCACAGAGAAAGGGAGTTCAAAGTGAAGCGCCTCAGACTGTTCTTAGCCAGCCTCGCGCTGGTGCTTTCCTGCGGTGTCGCCAACGCCTCGTACTTCTACAATCACTGCTCGACCAACGGGCCGAACGGAACCATGTCGATCAACTGCTGGTCCGGGAATACGTCAGCGGCCGATGCGTCCGACGGCCCGGGCGTCAACGGGTACTGGGTCTCGATCATGACGACCTGCTACATTGATCTGGGTAGCGATTACACGAACCCGAACTTCTATCACAGCGCGATGATGAGCATGTGGGTCGGTGGTTACGCGCAGATCTACAACTTCGGTCCGATCAACACCTACCCTCCGATCTACATCCACATCCTCACGTGTGGAATCTATTATTGGCACTCAGGACAAGCAAAGGACCACGCCCCACAGGGGTTCGGCGTGGGCGACACGGACGAGCAGTCGTCGCGTATCGATCACCGCACCTACTGCGGAACCTGAGCTGACACGCCACAGGGTTGAGTTATCGAGCCCCGGGTTGGTACGCGCTGCGTGACAGTAGCGTGGCACCACCCGGGGCTCAGTCTTGTAAAGCCTTGAATCTGGAGCGGGAAACGAGGCTCGAACTCGCGACCTCAACCTTGGCAAGGTTGCGCTCTACCAACTGAGCTATTCCCGCTTGGGCCCTCGCTAAAGAGGGCGCAATTGTAAGGTCCGCCCCGGGACTGTCAAGGAATCCACCTGAATCAATGACCTGCAGCGAGTTCCGGGCGCGCGGCCCGTAGGTACTGGATCGCGGACCACAGCGTCAGGATCGCGGCCAGCACCGTGAGAATGAGGCCGCATTCGTAGATTGGGAGACCGAGGAAATTCCAGCGGAACAGCATCATCGAGAGCCCCACGATCTGCAAGATGGTCTTGTACTTTCCGAGGCCTGAAACCGCGACCTTGCCGCGCTTGCCGAGCTCAGCCATCCACTCACGCAATGCAGAGATCGCGATCTCGCGGCCGATGATCACGATCGCCGCCAGCACCGTCGCGACTGCGAGCCAGCGTGGCTCGCGTGCGGCGCTCACGATCAGTACCAGCGCCGTCGCAACGATGAGCTTGTCCGCAACCGGATCGAGAAACGCGCCGAGACGCGTCGTCTGACCCCATTTGCGAGCGAGGTATCCATCCAGGGAGTCGGTGATCCCTGCCAACGCGAACAGGATTCCCGCTGCCTGGTCGGACCAGTGATACGGCAGGTAGTAGAGCACGATGATCAGCGGGATCGCGATGATGCGCGCCCACGTCAGTGCATTCGGTATCGAGATGCCGGTGCTCAATCGCTCATGCTCCGGGATGCAGGTACTCGTAGATCAGTTGCGCCAGCGGTCTGCCGATGCCACGCACCTGCATCAGGTCTTCAACGCCCGCGCGCAGTATGCCTTGGAGTCCTCCGAACTGCTTGAGCAGCTCCCGCCGCCGCGCGGGCCCAAGGCCTGGAATGGCCTCGAGCGCTGATTCGTTGTGCCGACGTGCGCGGCGCCGGCGGTGACCGGTGATCGCGAAGCGATGGGCTTCGTCGCGGATGCGCTGGATGAGATGCAGCGAGGGTGAATCAGGCGGCAAGATGATCGGTTCCTCGCGCCCGGGAATGAAGAGCCGCTCCTGCCCAGGCTTGCGATCCGCCCCCTTGGCGACCGCGACGATCGCGACCCCTGGCAATTGCAGTGTTTGAATCACTTCCATGGCCTGGTGTAACTGCCCCTTGCCGCCATCGACCAGCATGATGTCCGGCATCGGCACCTCGGCTGCCTTGATGCGCGTGTAGCGGCGCATGAGAGTCTGGCGCATCGCTCCATAGTCATCGCCCGCCTCCACGCCGGCGATGTTGAAGCGGCGATACTCGCTCTTGATCGGACCTTCCGGCCCGAACACGACACACGACGCGACGGTGCCCTCGCCTCGCGTGTGGCTGATGTCGAAGCACTCGATACGATGCGGCACCTCGGGCATCTGCAGGTCCTGGCGCAAGGCCTCGAGATTGGTCTCAATGCCGGCGCGATTCAGGGCCCGCATGCGCAGCGCCTGCACGGCATTCGTCTGGCTCAAGGCCATCCAGCGCGCGCCCAAACCGCGTGCGACACGGCGGATGCGCACCGCGTGGCCCGCTCGTTCGCCCAAAGTCGCTTCGAGGGGCTCGGTATCCACGATGGGTGTGTTCAGCAGGACTTCGCGCGGCGCCTCGCGAGTGAAGTAATACTGCATCAGGAAAGCGCTCATGATCTCGCCCGGGTCCCCGAGTGGTGCGCGCGGAAAGAACTGCGTGCTGCCGAGATTGCGGCCGCCTCGAATGAACATTAGCGCGATGCAGTGCTCGCCGGCTTCACTGGCGAGCGCAATGACATCGACGTCCCGTTTGTTCGCGCGCGTGACACTCTGCTGTGACTGCAGGTGCTGGAGACTCGCCAGCTGATCGCGTAACCGCGCCGCCCGTTCGAACTGCAGCGCCTCCGAGGCTGCCTCCATCTGTCGGGCCAACTCCGCGTTGACCTCCTCGCTCCGGCCTGACAGCACCTTGATGGCACTGTCCACGTCACGCCGATACTCCTCCTCGGTGATCAGCCCGACGCAGGGCGCCGAACAGCGATCGATCTGGTGCTGCAGGCAGGGACGGCTGCGATTCTCGAAGAACGTGTCTTCGCAGTTGCGGAGCTTGAAGAGCTTCTGCAGCTGCTGCAGTGATTCGCGCACTGCGCCGGCACTCGGATACGGCCCGAAGTAACGTCCGGGAAGATTGCGGGCGCCGCGATAGAAATTGAGCCGCGGGAATTTCGCTTCGGTGGTGACGTGAATGTAGGGAAAGCTCTTGTCGTCGCGCAGGATCACGTTGAAGCGCGGCTTGTGCTCCTTGATGAGGTTGTATTCGAGCAGCAAGGCTTCGGTTTCGGAATCGGTCAGCGTGACCTCGATTCTCGCCACCTGGCCCACGAGCGCCTGCACCTTGGGCTCGATGTTACCGGCATGAAAGTAGCTGCCGACGCGCGCCTTGAGGCTGCGCGCCTTGCCGACGTAGAGAATTTCGCCGTTCGCGCCGAGCATCCGGTAGACGCCCGGGCGTGCGGGGAGCCTCTGGACGAAGCTCTTGGGATCGAATTGCGTGGCTGCGGCGCTCTCAGTCATTCATGTGGCGGATCACAGCCTCACCGAAACCCTTGGTGCCGACGAGCTTCGCGCCGGGAATCAGGCGCTGCAGGTCCTCTTCCACGTTCTTGCGCCCGGCCAGCTCACGCTTGGGCGCACGGATCGCCTCACGCAGGCGCGCGAGATCGTAGGTGAGCTCGCCGTTCGCGATCGTATTGGCGACACCCTTGATGATCAGGTCAGCGGCTTCGGCCCAGCGCAGGTAACGCAACATCATTTCCGCTGACAGGATGATCGAGCCCGGGTTCACACGATCTTTGCCGGCAAACCCGGGCGCAGTCCCGTGCGTGGCCTCGAACACGGCCAACCCGTCGCCGATGTTGCCGCCGGGCGCAATGCCGATGCCGCCCACCTGTGCCGCGAGCGCATCCGAGATGTAATCGCCGTTGAGATTGAGGGTCGCGATCACGTCGTACTCTTCCGGCCGCAGCAGGGCCTGTTGCAGGAAGTTGTCCGCGATCACGTCCTTGATCACGATCCGGTGACCGGTGAGTGGATTCTGGAACGAGAGCCACGGTCCCTTGTCGATTTCCTGCGCGCCGAATTCATCGCGCGCCAGCTGATAGCCCCAGTTGCGAAATCCACCCTCGGTGAACTTCATGATGTTGCCCTTGTGCACCAGCGTCACCGACACGCGATCGTTGTCGACCGCGTACTGGATCGCTTTGCGGATCAGGCGTTGCGAGCCTTCCTTGGAGACGGGCTTGATGCCGATAGCCGAGCTCGAGGGGAAACGGATCGAGGTGACGCCGAGCTCCCGATGCAGATAGGCGATGAGCTTGTGGACTTCAGCAGAGCCTGCGGGCCATTCGATACCGGCGTAGATGTCCTCGGTGTTCTCGCGGAACACGACGATCTCCACCTGGCTCGAGTCCTTCATCGGCGTCGAAACGCCCGGAAAGTGACGGATCGGGCGCACGCAGGCGTACAGATCCATCTGCTGGCGGATGGCGACGTTGAGCGAACGGATCCCACCGCCGACGGGCGTGCCCAGCGGTCCCTTGATCGACACCACGAAGTCGCGCAACGCCTGCAGCGTCTCCTCCGGAAACCAGGCACCGGCTCCATAGACCTTGTTGGCCTTCTCGCCGGCATAGACCTCCATCCATGCAATGCGCCGCTTGCTGCCGTAGGCCTTGTGGACTGCCGCGTCGACTACGCGCTGCATCACGGGCGTGACGTCGATGCCGATGCCGTCGCCTTCCACGAAGGCGATGATCGGCCGATCGGGCACGTTGATCGAAAAATCCGGATTGAGCGTGATGCGCTCGCCGTCGGCGGGCACAACGATGTGATCGTACTTCATGGCGCTCGGCCAGCGGTTCAGCGGGGCGCGAACTTTACCAGAAACGAGCGACCGCAGCCGCCCGGGCCGGCGTCCGCGCTGCTCAGCCCCGCTTCGATTT
>DASQOO010000205.1:0-2280 GCA_035644435.1 Steroidobacteraceae bacterium
TCAAGACTCATGCCGCGCTCGACGCCAAAGTGGCAAAAAGCGACTGCATCGTGCTCGCGGTGAAGCCGCAGCAGGTGCGTGAAGTCGCGGCCTCGCTCAAACCGCATCTCGCTTCGCAACTCGTCCTCACCATCGCGGCCGGTATTCGGGTGAAGGATCTCTCGCGCTGGCTCGGTGGGTACCGGCGCATCGTGCGTGTCATGCCCAATACGCCCGCGCTGGTGCATGCAGGTATCTCCGGCTTGTACGCACCGGCGATGGTCGGCAGCGGCGGCCGCGCCATTGCAGAAAAGATCATGGGTGCCGCTGGCGAAGTCCTGTGGATCGAGCGCGAGGAAGATCTCGATGCTGTCACCGCTGTCTCCGGCAGCGGTCCCGCCTACGTCTTCTACTTCATCGAGGCACTGGAGCGCGCAGCCCGGGAGTTGGGGCTGGCCGCCGACGCCGCACATCGGCTCGCGCTCGGGACTTTTGCCGGCGCGGTAAAACTCGCGGCCCAGTCGGGCGAGCCGCCGGAGACGCTGCGCAGCCGCGTTACTTCCAAGGGCGGGACCACGGAGCGCGCGTTGAAGTCCATGGAAGTCGAGCGCGTGAAGGAAGCGATCGTGCGTGCCGTACGCGCCGCCGCGGAGCGCTCACGCGAGCTGGGCGACGAACTGGGCAAGGACTAGTACGCGTGAAACGCCGTCTGTACAGCAGATCGATTCACAATTCACGATTCACGCATTTACGGGAACTGTGATTTGCTATCCGGCGCGCTGATCTTCCTGATCGAGACCGTCTTCGGGCTGTTGGTCGTGGCGCTGCTGCTGCGCTTCTACCTGCAATGGACCCGCGCGCCGTATCGAAATCCGTTGTCGGAATTCCTGCACGCGCTGACTGATTTCATGGTGCGGCCGGCCCGCCGCGTCGTTCCCGGACTCTGGGGGCTCGACCTGGCGACGTTCGTGCTGGCCTGGCTCATCCAGCTGCTCGAGTTGTTCATCGTGATCCAGCTGCGCGGCTACCAGGCCGGGGCGGACGCCGGCATGGTGGTGGTCGCACTGGCCCTGCTGGCCCTGGTGATGCTCGCCAAGATCGGTCTCTATATCCTCATGGTCGCCATCATCGTACAGGTGGTGCTGTCCTGGGTGGGACCTTACAGCCCGATGATGTCGCTGCTGAACAGTCTGACACGGCCGTTTCTCCGCGTGGTTCAGAAACGGATACCGCCGATCGGCAATGTCGATCTGTCGCCGCTGTTCGTGATCGTGGCCATCCAGCTGCTGCTGATGCTGCCGGTAGCCTATCTCGAGGCCGCCATCAGCCAGCTGCTTCGATGAGCGCGTGGTTCCGCCACGATTCCGCGGCACAACGCCTCACGCTTGCGCTGCACGTCCAGCCCGGCGCGCAAAACAGCGGGATCGCCGGCACTCACGGCGACGCGCTGAAAATCAGGATCGCCGCGCCCGCAGCAGACAACAAGGCCAATGCCGCGCTGATTGAATTTTTGAGCGAAACGCTAAGCATTCCCAAGGCCGCCATTACAATCAGTCACGGGGCGACCGGACGTCGCAAGATCGTCGAAATCACCGGTGGTGAGGAACTCGCGAAGCGGGTGGAGGCGTTAGCCACGAGTCGACCCACGAATCACGACTCATTCTTTTCAATACCCCCTTGAGGGGTACGAATCACGCGGTCTACATGAGGATGATGTCGAACTGCTCCTGGTTGTAGGCGGTCTCGACCTGCAGCGACACCGGCTTGCCGATGAAGTCCGACAGCAGGGCGAGCGCCTGCGACTCCTCGTCGAGGAAAAGGTCGATCACTGGCTGGGAGGCAAGGATGCGGTACTCGCGCGCGTTGAACTGACGCGCCTCGCGCGTGACTTCCCTCAGGATCGTGTAACACACCGTCTGCGGCGTCTTGAGGCGGGCGCGGCCCTCGCACACCGGGCACGGCTCGCTCAGCACCTGGGCGAGCGACTCGCGGGTGCGTTTGCGCGTCATCTCCACGAGGCCGAGCTGCGTGAAGCCATTCACCGACATGTGAGTGCGGTCGCGTGCGAGCGTCTTGCGGAATTCGCTGAGCACCGCGTTCCGGTGCTCCTCGGCATCCATGTCGATGAAATCGGTGATGATGATGCCCCCGATGTTCCTCAGCCGCAGCTGGCGCGCGATGACCTGCGCGGCCTCGAGGTTGGTCTTGAAGATGGTGTCGTCGAAGCTGCGTCCGCCGACGAAGCCGCCGGTGTTGACGTCGATGGTGGTGAGCGCTTCGGTCTGGTCGATGATGAGGTAG
>DASQOO010000206.1:0-17830 GCA_035644435.1 Steroidobacteraceae bacterium
GTAGAAGAGCGCGAGTCCCGGGACCGACATCAGCAGCACCAGCGCTGTCGAAGTCAGCATCCACGCCGTATCCCCCTTGTTCGGGACGGGGGGCGGTGCCGCGGCCGCATCCTGGGCGAAGCCCATGGCGGGCAGCAGCAGGAGACCGAGCGCTGCCAGCATCGGCAGGGTGAACCAGCGGCGCGCATGGCCGAGCGCGAGTTGCAGCAGCGCGCGCTTCGGGCGTGCGCTGGCAAACGCAGCCAGTGCGAGACCGATGACGGTCAGCCACACGGCTGCCGGTAGGAAGTAAGGATGTGCGGTTAGGTATTGCACGGTTGCTCCTCGTTTGCCGGTTCAGTCAAATGGCCGCCGCGCCGATCTCGCTGGTGCGAATGCGCACCACCTGCACCAGATCGAGCACGAAAATCTTGCCGTCGCCCTTCTGGCCGGTGCGGGCGACATTGCCGATCGCCTCGATCACCGGCTCGAGCACCGCGTCGTCGACCGCGACCTCGATCTTGGTGCGCGGCGCGAAGTCGATGGCGTACTCGGCGGACCGGTAGAACTCGCGTTGTGCCGGTTGCTGCCCGAGGCCGAGCACGTCGGTCACGGTCAGCCCCTGCAGTCCCAGGTCCGCAATCGCGCGCCGCACGTCGTCGAGCTTGAAGGGCTTGATGATCGCCGCCACCAGCTTCATGTATTTCTGCGCGGTCCGCGCAGATCGGCGCGGTGCTGATACCCCCTGAGACGCACTAAGCTGCGCGCAGCTCACAATGCAGCTTCTATGCCACGGAATTTCGAGCCGCTTGATGCTCGCGGAATCAGCCGTTTACGGGATTCGCCGCGAAACCGCTCCGCCGCTCGCACTGTTTTGGCGCGTCGGCGGGCGCGGCATGCATTGATCGGGAGCAGGACTTGACGGGTGACGGGCGTCTTTCGATGCTGCGCACCTCGTCTCGAGGAACGCCCATGGATCCGAAGATCATCGATGACCTCGCGCGGCGACTCGCCAGCGCCGTTCCGGAAAGCCTCAGCGCGTTGAAGCGCGACCTGGAAACGAACTTCAAGTCGGTGTTGCAGTCGGGCCTGGCGCGCCTCGACTTGGTCACGCGCAGCGAGTTCGACGTACAGGCGGGCGTCCTCAGGCGCACGCGCGAGAAGATCGAAGCGCTCGAGGCGCGGATTCGCGAGCTCGAGGCTGAGGCGCCCGCGCAGAAGTAGATCGCGCCGATACAACCGCGCGCGGCCAGGGAGGGCTGCGGATGCTCGCGACGATCCTGAGCCGTGCCCAGTCCGGCATGGAAGCCCCTCTGGTGTGCGTGGAGGTTCACCTCGGCGCAGGTCTGCCGATGCTTTCCATCGTCGGGCTTCCGGAAGCGGTCGTGAAGGAGAGCAAGGACCGCGTTCGCTCGGCGCTCGCCAATGCCAACTTCGAATTTCCCGCCGGCCGGATCACCGTCAATCTGGCGCCCGCGGATCTGCCCAAGGAAGGCGGACGGTTCGATCTGCCCATCGCGCTCGGGGTCCTGGTCGCTTCGGAGCAGATCCCGGCAGGAGCGCTCGCGGACTGCGAGTTCTACGGTGAGTTGTCGTTGAGCGGCGAGCTGCGCCCGGTTCGCGGGGTGCTGCCCGCGATTTGCCAGGCCGCACGCCAGTCGCATCGCATCGTGCTGCCGCGGGCCAACCTCGAAGAGGCATCCCTCGTACGCGAGGCCTGCGTGGCGCCCGCAGAGCATCTGTTGGAAGTGTGCGCGCATGTCGCGGGCAAGGTGCCTTTGATCTTTGCCGCCGCCGCGGAACGCGACCTGGCGGATTCGAGGCTCGCCTACCCGGATCTGTTGGATGTGCGCGGCCAGGCGCACGCGAAGCGAGCGCTGGAAATCGCGGCGGCCGGCGGGCACAGCCTCTTGCTTTCAGGGCCACCAGGTGCCGGCAAGAGCATGCTCGCGCATCGACTGCCCGGGATCCTGCCGCCGATGACTGAACGGGAAGCGCTCGAGACGGCAACCGTCGCTTCGATCAGTTCAGCCGGTTTTCGCGTGCGCGACTGGGGACGGCGGCCGTTTCGAGCGCCGCATCACACAGCATCTACGCTCGCGCTTGTCGGCGGCGGCGCGCATCCGCGGCCGGGCGAGATTTCGCTCGCACACAACGGCGTGCTGTTCCTCGATGAGCTGCCGGAATTCACGCATCGAGTGCTGGAAGCGCTGCGCGAGCCACTCGAGACCGGCACCATCACGATCTCGCGCGCGCTCCGGCAGGCGGAATTTCCTGCGCAGTTTCAGCTCATCGCGGCAATGAATCCCTGTCGCTGCGGGTACCTGGGCGACCGCGATGGCCGTTGCCGCTGCAGTGTGAGCCAGGTCCAGCAGTACCGCGCGCGGATCTCGGGCCCGCTTCTCGATCGCATCGACCTGCACGTGGAAGTGTCGCGGCCCCACGCGACGCAGTTTCGTGCCGCAGCCGTTGCCGACGACAGTGCAGTCGTGGCCGCCCGTGTCGTGCTAGCGCGCGCGGCACAGAGGGCACGAGGCGAGGCGATCAACTCGCGCCTGCAGGTTCATGAGCTGGCGACACATTGCGGGCTCAGGCGCGATGCGGAGAACCTGCTGGAACGGGCGATGAGCCGGCTCAACTTGTCAGCCCGCGCGCGGCATCGGATTCTCAAGGTCGCCCGCACAATCGCGGATCTCGATGCGAGCGATTCGATCCGGGAGCATCACCTCGCGGAGGCCATCCAGCTGCGGCGCGCGGAACCCTTGGAAGCGTGAGTCACCGGAGAAGCGGCGGCCTGATCGCCCTAGGACAGCAGAAATCTCAGCGCGAGTGCTCGACCATGTAGTCGACGCCCGCCTTGACCACATCATCCGGCAGATCAACCCGACCGCCCTTCGGCGGCATCAAGCCGTTCGTTCCCGTGAAGCCCTCGATGGCGTGCATGTGCAGGACGTCTTTGCCCTTCGCGATGTGCGGAGCCCACGCGGCCTTGTCGCCGAACTTCGGAGCGCCGCCGATGCCCTGGCCGTGGCAGGCCGTGCACGCCGCGTTGTAGACCTCTTCACCCGTCTTCGGCTGTGCCGCCGCCGCGGGAGCTGCCGCAGGCTCTTCCTTGGCCGCGAGCGCTGAGTTGTCCGCTCCAGCGACTGCCACCTGTGCGAACGGCTTGGTACGCGCATCGACCGCGTGCACTTCCATCTGTTCCGCTTGCACGTGTTGCAGCTGGGTCGCAGCGCCGACCATGCGCGCGAAGACGAACAACAGGATGGCGATCGTGATCAGGGTCCCGAGCACCAGGCTGAAGTGGTTCATGAATTTGTCGTCCTGGTTCGCGGTCACGTGTGCACCGGTGAAATGGCGCCCTGAAAAGAGGCGCGCAAGTATAAGCGATTCCCTTCGCGGCCTTAAGCCCCTGAATGGACGGGCAAAGCAGCCGAGGCTATGATTCGCGCCCTTCCGTAGATTCCGCGCGCTCGTAGCTCAGCTGGATAGAGTACTGCCCTCCGAAGGCAGGGGTCGTGGGTTCGAATCCCTCCGAGCGCGCCACCCGTTCAGAAGGTCAATAGCAGCGACGCGTACCAGGCGTAGCGCGTGGTCTGCGCTGCATTTCGCAGCGTAGGGCCCACCGAGGCGAGGAAGTGATAGTTGGTGCTGATGTCGTAGTGCAGGCCCGCGCCTATCGCCGTCGATGACTTTCCGCCCGTCGTATCTGCTGATCGATAGACGAGTTCCAGTCCGACCTGGAGACGCTCAAGAACATTGCGCGTCAATGCCCACCCGGCGAGGCAGAAGTTCTTGAGATCCGACCCGTGCTGGATGACGCAGCCACCGCCGCCGAACGTTGACCAGCTGTCCCAGTCCTTCTCGACCCAGATCGGGAGCACGATCGACGAATGCTGATCGCCCACTTGTGAGGAGGCACTGGGCAGGATGTAACGTGGGAACACCGCGACGTCCCAGCCGATTTGATCCTGGTGCAGGAATCGATACTTGGCGGCGAGCTCGATGTTGCCCAGGCCGGTGACTGAACTTGCGCCGAGGGGATTTTCGTAGGCCAGCGGAAGTACAGCGGTGAGTTGCAGATCGGGCGCGGCGCCATAGTTGAAGTCGATTCCCGTGGCAGCCTCCGAACCATCCCGCGCATCGCTGCCAGCGGCGAACACGTAGATTTCGAACTGCCTGAAGTCCGTGGGCTCGGGATCGTCCGTGACATATGGGGGCCCCGCCCACGCGGGACGGGCGAGCACGGCCAACGCAAGCAGCGCGCGGACCAGCCGCGTCGCCCTCATTGGTCGCGCTGTTGCGTGCCCTGGGGGTGAGCGCCGGCGCGCTGCGGAAGCACGAGAATGCAGACGAGAATGAAGGCGGCGATGATCGCCGACGCGAGAGGTCGGCTCATTGCGAGGCCGCCCTGGGCGATCGGTTTGTCGAAGAAGTCGCCGACCGTTGCGCCCAGCGGCCGGGTCAGAATGAACGCCGCCCAGAACAGCAGGACGTGTGAGATCCTGGTCCAATAGTAAGCCGCCGCGACCATCGCGAGCGCAGCGCCGAAAACCAGAGCACCGCCGAGATATCCTGGCCCCGAGTCGGCTACCCAATCTCCGAGTGCCGTACCCAGCGTCTGCGAGAAGGTGATCGTGGCCCAATAAAAAGCCTCGACTCTTGGGGTGCTGACGGTGTTCACCGCAACGGTGCCTTCGGAACGATACCAAAGGCCCAGCACTGCGAGCACGCAAGTTAGCAGGAGCAGCGATCCACCCGTGTAGCCGATGCCCAACGAGCGGTCCGCGAAGTCCGCCATCGTGGTGCCCGCCGTGGTGGAGGCGATGATCGTGGCCCAGTAGAGAAAGGGATGAAACTTCCTGGCACTGATCTGCAGCGCAACGAATACGAGCAGTGCCGCCAGGAAGATGATCGAGCTGGTCAGGTAACCCAGGTTCCAGGTCATCGAGACCGTGTCGCCGCCGGTCTCGCCGAGTGTGGTGGCTGCAATCTTGACGATCCAGAAGCCGAGTGTGACCTCGGGTACTTTGCTGGCAACGGCGTCCTTGCTCATGTCGCGGGATTATGCAGCCGGTGATCGATCTCGTTCATTCGCAGGTGTCCAGAGCGAAACCACGTTGGATTGTGCGCCCAAAGTGGTTGCTGCTTGCTTGAAGGTTTGATCGATGTCCGACATGTATCGTTCTAGCAGCCGCACGCTGGGTTCCGGAATCTCGTACACACCGCGGTGGCTCTCGCCTTTCGCCATGGCGAGGACTTTTTTCAGCTCGTGCCGCGCGTAGGCGCGCAGGGTTTGCGTCAGGTCTTCGCGCGACAGTCGGGTACGCTCCCAATCCTCGCCTCGGCTGCGACGGATGCGGTAGTAGCCGTCGAACAGCCGATCCACGTAACAACGCCATCGTTCTGGTCCGGCATCGGCATGCTCGTCGCACGTGCCCCAGAAGCTGAAATTGCCCGCGAACGTTTCGTCGCGTGCATGGCGATGGGCAATGAGGAGCTCGCGCATGCCGCTGACGCATTCGAAACGGTCGTCCGTTTCGAAATGCAGCTCTCCGGGATGAGCCTTGAGCCAGGCGATCAGCGCGGTTGTGGTTTGGTCCGGCACACCAGGCAAGGTGCGCGCTTGTTTGCGGCTGCGTGCAAAGCGGTCGACGCGCACGGTTCCGTTGTCGTACCCGTTGCGCCGAAATCGCTCACCGTTCGAATCCCGGCCGCGCAGCCCCGGCGGCCCGTCTCCGATCATGCCGCGGTCGATGGCGCCTGCATCGATGAGAGCCAGGGGTGTTCCGAGGTACTGCGCGCAGATGTACTGGTCCGTCACGAAGTGGCGAAACAAGACGTCTTCATGCGGTGCGGGGAGCGGGACGAATTCCGGCGTAGACATGTGATCCTCTGAGGTAGCTCATTACCCGCTGCAATACAGGTCGCCGCTGCCTTGAACGCGCCAGCCAGCTCGCACGGAGTCACCGCTCTCCGAAACTGACTTGCCAGCGGACTTCGCCTCCACCCGGCACCGGCACGAACGCCAGCGAGGCGCGCGTGCTGTCGAGACCGAGGAAGGCATCATCGAAAAATCTTGCGCAAAAATTCCCCAGCGCCACGCTGACCAGGGTGTCGGAAGGGAAATGCGCGCCTGCTTCGACACGCGCCCAGGACGTTGCAAACGTCAGAGTGTCGAGCCCGATGTCCAGGCTGAGGCGCGCGCCCCGGCTCATCTCGATCGACTCGAGATTGTCGGCTGCCATCCGGTCGTAGACGGCGGCAGTCGTCGCATGACCCGAAGGGAAACTCTCAGTGCTGCTGCCGTTGGGGCGCTCACGGTCGGTCGTCTTCTTGAGCACGGTAGTGATCCCATTGGCAACGCCCAGCGCAGCCAGCTGGACGCTGTATCCCTTCGCCTTATTCAGCAGCCACTCCGACCCGGAGGCGCCACTCGGCGTGAATACCACGGTAGCCGCGTGAGCGATGGCCGAGGCGTTGCGCAAATCGTCGCTCCAGCGCTTCGCCTCGTCTGTTGAACCGAAGATGGGAGTCTCGGCACGTGCCCAATCGGAAATCCTGTGGTCAAAGTTGTCGATCTGCAGTGCCCCGGCGCCGAGGAGCGGCGCCCAGACCCAGGGATCTCTGGCTGCATTGACCGCCGAAACGCGCACCCGTTCCCAGCCCGGTGCAAACGTCGCGGCATTACCCCACGCGTGCCCGTTCGGGAGCGTCGTGCAGCCGGCTGCAGACAAAACGAATGCGCACACACAGCGCCGGATTGACGCGGTAGCACCCATAAAACGGAAGGACGCTCGGCGAGGCGAAAATCAACCGGGCTTCTTGCGTACCGCGACCGCCTCGGCGCGCGAGGGCACTACAGCCAGCCGCGCCGCTTGAAATAGGCGTACGGCAGGATCGCGGAGATGACCATCAGCACGACGGCCATCGGGTAGCCGCCGACCCAGCCGAGCTCCGGCATGAAGTGGAAGTTCATGCCGTAGATACTGGCGATCAGCGTCGGGGGCAGGAACACGACCGCGGCTACCGAGAAAATCTTGATGATGTTGTTCTGCTCGATGTTGATCAGGCCGAGCATCGCCTCGAGCAGGAAGTTCGCCTTGCCGGCGAGGAACGTGGCGTGATCGGAAAGCGCCAGCACGTCGCGACTCAAGGTGCGAAAGCGCGCGCGCACGTCATTGTGCAGCGTCAGCGTCGTCGCCTGCTGGATGAACGTGAGCAGGCGGTTGACGCTCACGAGTGACTCACGCGCCTTCGAGGTCAGGTCGCCGTCCTGCCCAACGCGCGCCAGCGTGGCACGCGTGTCACGCGTCACGATGCGGGCCGAACGCTGCTTCTTCGGCGGCGTGAACACATCGCTCGACAGCTGGTCGAGATCCGTGCCCACGCGCTCGAGCACGTCCGCCATGCGGTTGACGATCGCCTCGATCAGGCCGGCGAGGATCATCGGCGCCGAAGTGCAACTGTTCGGATGGCGCTCGGCAAAGGAAATGAAGCGCTGGAACGGCAACGGATCGACGTAGCGGTTGGTGATCAGGCGATCCTTCGCCATGATGAAAGTGATCTGGGCGCTCTCGGGTAGATCGGTGTCGAGGCGAGTGACGATGGTGATCGTCATGTAGATCGCGCCGGCTTCCTCGTAGAGGCGATTCGAGGCCTCGATCTCGCGCATTTCCTCGCGCGTCGGCACGTCGATCGCAAAGCTCGTCTCGACCAGGCGCTCTTCTTCCGAGGTCGGCTCGATCAGGTCGATCCAGAGCGCCTCGGGAGAAATCTTGTCAGGCGAACTGTCGAGTCGCGTGAGTCCCTGGGGCCGTGAGACATACGAGTTGAGCACGGGCCTTCCAGGTACGCGCGGCCTATTGCTTCTTCTGTTCGCGCGCCGCGAGATCGCTGATGAGATCGATGATCTGGCTCTGGCCGCCCGCCGATCCCACATCTGCAGTGTATTTGCCGTTGACCACGAACAGCGGTACGCCGCTCACCTGGTAGCGCCGCGTGAGCTGTTCGGCGCGCTGCAGGTTGGTCTCGACCGCGAAGGACTCGTAGGCCTTGCGGAAGTCCTCCTCCTTGATGCCGTTGCTGCGCGCGAACTCCATCTGCAGCTGCTCGGTCTCGATCGGGTCGTTGGTCGCGAGCATGTTGTGGTTGGTCTGCATTTCGCGCATCACGGCATTGTGCAATTGCTCTTCCTTGCCGAGAGCCTGCAGCGTGTAGAAGAGCTTGGCGTGCGCGCGATGCACCGGTCCCCACATCACCGGCACCGGCGTGAACTGCACGTACGGGGCCTTCTTTCCTTTCCAGCTCTGCAGGAACGGCTCGAGCGCGTAGCAATGAGGACACGCGTACCAGAACACCTCGACCACTTCGACCTTGTCCGGCTCGACGTTCGTGGGCTGTGCCGGCACCAGCACCTGGTAGTTGACGCCCTGCGCCCAGTGCGAGGCGGAGGCCGGCTCCGGCTTCGCCTGTGTCATGGCGGCGGCAAGTAACGTATTGGCACGGGTCGCAGCCGGCTCATCATCCGCTGTATCCACGGCTTCGCCAGCTTCGATCGCGGAGCCGGACTCGGCCGATGGTGTGCGCGCCGCAGGCGCGGGAGCCTTTGCCGCAGGGGCGGGAGTTGGCGTCGCTGCCACCGGTGCCGCGGCCTGGGGTGCGGGATTCGTGGAACCGGCGGGCTGCTGTCCGCCGCAACCGACGGTGGCCACCAGCAGCAGACCAACAAACGCAGCAATCTTCTTCATGCAATCACTCCGGAGAGAGCCTTGAGGACGCGAGACTTCGACCGCGGGGACGTCGTCCGGTTGCGCCAGGCTCCTAGCGCATACCCTGGAGATAGGAGGATACGTTTCGGATCTCATCAGCGGTCAGGCGCGAAGCGATGGTGCGCATGATTTCCGCGTTGGCGCCCGGGCGCGCGCCCGCGGCGTAGTCGTTGAGCTGCTTCTGCGTGTAGACGGAATGCTGGCTGCGCAGCGCGGGGTAGCCCGCTGGCGCATTGCCGCGCCCGACCGGGCCGTGACAGGCGATGCAGGCAGGGACATTGCGTTCGGCGTCACCGCCGCGATAGAGCTTCTGGCCCGCTTCCCAATACGAAGGATCCGCTTCCAGTCCCGTGGGCTTCTGAACGGCGTAGTACGCGGCCAGGTCCGCCATGTCCTGGTCCGACAGCGGCTCGGCCATCGGCTGCATCACCGGGTTGGCGCGCTTGCCTTCCTTGAAGAACTTGAGTTGCGCGGCGAAGTAGCGCTCGCCCTGGCCGGCGAGATTCGGCCATTCGGGATTGGAGCTGTTGCCGTTGGGGCCGTGGCACGCGGAGCACACCGTTGCCTTGGTGTTCCCGGCCTCCACGGTGCCACCGGAGAACGTGGGTGCGGACATGCTGATCCCGGCCACGACGGCCACCAGTCGCCACAACTTCATTCTCAGGAGCTCCCTTGCGGTATGGCCGTTGGTGGTCTTAGCGCTCTTAACGCCACCGACGGGCGGCGAATTGTACACTAAACTCAACGGTTTAAGTCCAAGCTAGCGACCATGTCCAGCTACCCCCAGCTCCGTTTTCTGCTGAGTGCGGCGAGTGCGCAGCAGTTTCCCTCCGACGTGGGTCGGGAAGTGGCTGTCGCCGGGCGTTCTAACGCGGGCAAGTCGAGCGCGATCAATTCGCTTACTCAGCGCAACAGTCTCGCGCGCAGCGGCAAGACGCCCGGTCTCACGCAGCTCATCAATTTTTTCGAGCTCGATGAGGCGCGCCGGCTGGTGGACCTGCCCGGTTATGGATTCGCGAAGGTGCCGCCCAAGGTGCAGGCGCACTGGCATCGGCTGGTCGGTGAGTATTTTGCAACGCGCAACTCGCTGACTGGTCTGCTCCTGATCGTGGATGTGCGGCGCGGGTTGAAAGACGAAGACCGCGCGCTCCTCGACTGGACTGCCGAACGCGAGCTTGCGGTTCATGTGCTTCTCAGCAAGTCCGACAAGCTGAACCGCAGCGAGGCCAGCAAGGCACTGCGGGCCGCGCAGGGAGAGGTGGGTGAACGAGCCTCGGTGCAGCTTTTTTCGTCCTTGAATCAGGACGGTGCGGAACACGCACGCCGGGTGCTGGAAGCGTTCCTCGAAAATAAAAAACCCGGTGGTTCGGGGGGCCGAGCCACCGGGTCAGACTAACCCGGCATGGGGATGACAAACCGGGTAAAGACCCGCTCAGGGAGGAAAGCGGGGAGCGCTTTTACACGCTCGGGATCTTAGATGTGGCCCCCATTCTGAAGTTCCAGTCCCCGAATATTAAACGCGTAAAGAAATGTCACGGGACTGTCAGAGGAAGGTCCAGGTGAAGCTGAGCGAAATCATGTCCACGTGGTCGGTATCCGGGATCTCGAAACGCTCATATTCAGCCCGCAGTCCGGCATTCCCAAACGCGAAGCCGACACCGACGCCATAGGCGAAGTCCGTGCCGCTGTCGCTGCTGGAGGCGATGTTCGAGAAATGCAGATCCTGGTCCCACGAAATCACGCCGACCTTGGCAAAGACGTCGAGGAACGGAATCGGCAGGTAGCCGACCGCAAACGCGTCAATGCCGGTCGTGTCGGCCTTGGTGTTCACGCCGGCGACGTTGTCCTCGGCGCTGCCGAGATCGACGTAGTTGGCTTCGATCGAGAACAGCTTGAAGGGCCGAAAGCCGGCAATCACCTTGTAGCCCGTGTCATCGCCGTTGAAATTGTCGAGCCCGAGAAACTGACCATTATCGAACTTCACGTAGCCCTGCCCGATCCCGGCGCCGAGATAGAAACCGTTGTCGGCGGCGATTGCGGGGGCGGTGAAGAGGGCAGCGAGAACGAGAATGGCAGCCATTGCACGAGACATGCAGAACCTCCTTGCACTGGGACTGACTACTGGCAGCGCCCGCCGATCGCCGGCATCGCAGCCTGACGAATTCAGAGCATCACCTGCCCACGCAAGTTCAGCACAAGGGTGCCAAAGAAGTGAAGTGTAAGATCTGCAAGGTGCGCATCTGTCGCGCACCGACGACAATCAGTGGGCCTCGTCCCAATTCCCGCCGACGCCGACTTCGACTTTGAGAGGCACGCGCAGCTCCGCCGCAGCGCTCATGTGCTGCCGCACGCCCTCGCGCACTGCATCCACGGCGTCAGTTGCAACCTCGAATACCAGCTCGTCGTGCACCTGCATGATGATGCGTGCCGGCACCTTGTCGGTTTCGATCCAGCGCTGCGCGCTGATCATCGCGCGCTTGATGATGTCCGCGGCCGTACCCTGCATCGGCGCATTGATGGCGCTGCGCTCGGCGTACTGGCGTTCCTGCACCCGTGGCGAGTTGATGTAGTTGAGATACAGGCGCCGGCCAAACACGGTCTCCACGTAACCCTGATCGCGCGCCTGCGTGCGCGTCTGGTCCATGAAGCGCTTCACCTGCGGATAGCGTTGGAAATACAAGTCCACGTAGCGCTGGGCGGCGCCACGATCGATACCGAGCTGGCGCGCGAGACCAAACGCCGACATGCCGTAGATCAAGCCGAAGTTGATCGCCTTCGCCGAGCGACGCTGATCGTGGGAGACCTGGTCCACCGCGACGCCGAACACTTCCGCGGCAGTCGCCTGGTGAATGTCGCGATCCTGCGCGAACGCGTCGAGCAGTCCCTGGTCGCCCGAGAGGTGCGCCATGATGCGCAGCTCGATCTGCGAATAGTCGGCAGCCATCAGCACATGACCCGGCGGCGCCAGAAACGCCTGGCGGATACGACGCCCCTCCGGCGTGCGGATCGGAATGTTCTGCAGGTTCGGATCCGTCGACGACAACCGCCCCGTGGCAGCCACCGCCTGGTGGTAGGACGTGTGCACGCGCCCGGTGCGCGGATCGATCTGCAGCGGCAGCTTGTCGGTGTAGGTCGACTTGAGCTTGGCGAAGCCGCGGTACTCCATGATGAGACGCGGCAACGGATAGGATTCGGCGAGCTCCTCGAGCACGTTCTCGGCAGTCGACGGCTGGCCAGTGGACGTACGGCTCTGCACCGGCAACTGCAGCTTGTTGAACAGGATCTCCTGCAGCTGGCGCGGTGAATCGAGATTGAAGGGCGCCCCGGCTTCCTTGTGCGCCTGCTCTTCGATCTCGCGCATGCGCTTGGCAAGCTCGCCGCTCTGGCGCTTCAACATCTCTCGATCGATGAGCACGCCGTCTTCTTCCATTTGCTTGAGAACGGCGACCAGCGGCTGCTCGATCTCTTCGTACAGTCGCTTGAGCTGAGGCACTGCTTCGATCTGCGGCCACAGCGTGCGATGCAGCTGCAACGTGATGTCGGCATCTTCCGCCGAGTAGGCCGCGGCCGTGTCCACCGGCACCTGGTTGAACGTGAGCTGCTTCGCGCCGCGACCGGCGACATCCTCGTAGCGGATCGTCTTGACGCCGAGATACTTCTCGGCGGTCGAGTCCATGTTGTGGTTGGTCGCGGTGCTGTTGAGCACGTAGGACTCGAGCATCGAGTCGTAGCGCATGCCCTTGAGCTCGATGCCGTGATTGGCGAGGACGTGCGCGTCGTACTTGAGGTGATGGCCGAGCTTCGCGCGCGTGGGGTCTTCGAGAATCGGCTTGATCTTCTCGAGAACCAGGTTGCGGTCGAGCTGGTCCGGCGCGCCGGCGTAGTCGTGTCCTACCGGCACATAGGCCGCGTGTCCCGGCTCGGCGCTGAAGGACAGGCCGACGATCTGCGCCGCCATGTACTCGAGGCTCGTCGTCTCGGTGTCGAATGCGAACAGTGGGGCCGCACGCAGCACTTCGAGCCAGCGGTCGAGATCCGCTTCAGTGATTACGGTTTCGTAATGCTTCGGGACCGATGCGGGGAGCGACGGCGCTGCGACGGATGCCGTCGCCGCGGCGGTCGGCCGTACGCGAACGGGTTCGGGAATTGCGGGCGCCTCGCCCGGCGATATCTGCCGCAGCAGCGACTTGAGCTCGAGTCGTGAGTAAAGCTCGCGCAGCCGTTCGGTGTCGGGTGGCCGCGGCGCCAGTGATGCTGGCGTCACCTCGAGCTTCAGGTCGCGGTCGATGGTCGCGAGCTTGCGTGACAGTTCCAGCGTCGTGAGATTCTCGCGCAGGCTCTCGCCGACCTTGCCGTCGATCTTCGCGGCATTCGCGATCAGGTTGTCGAGCGTCGAGTATTCGTTGAGCCACTTCGCCGCAGTCTTTGGCCCCACCTTCGGCACGCCCGGAATGTTGTCGATGCTGTCGCCGACGAGCGCGAGATAATCGACGATCTGCTCCGGGTACACGTCGAATTTCGCCTTCACGCCCGCGCGGTCGAGGATGCTGCCGGTCATCGTGTTGACGCAGGTGATGTAGTGGTTGACGAGCTGCGCCATGTCCTTGTCGCCGGTCGAGATCACGACCCGGCAGTTCTCGCTCGCCGCGCGGCACGCCAGCGTGCCGATGACGTCATCCGCTTCGACGCCCTCGATGCGCAGCAGCGGCAGGCCGAGTGCTGTCACGACCTCCAGCACCGGTGCGACCTGCGCGCGCAGGTCATCGGGCATCGGCGTGCGATGCGCCTTGTACTCCGCGAACAGATCGTCGCGAAACGTCCTGCCCGGCGCGTCGAACACGACGCCAATCAATTCAGGTGACTGGTCCTTGATCAGCTTCAGGAGCATGTTGATCACGCCGAGAACGGCGCCGGTCGGTTCGCCGCGCGAGCTGCTGAACTGCGGCAACGCGTGAAAGGCTCGGTACAGATAAGAGGATGCGTCGACCAGGACGAGAGTGCGGTCGCTCATGCGCAGCTGGGCTCAGGGAGCCTTCGACTCATCCTTGCTGCGGTTCTTCTCTTCCTTGGTCTCTCCGGGCAACGGGATGCCCTTCTTAACGGTGGTCTTCTGCTGGTCGGGCAGGTACAGCGGGCCTTTCTGCCCACAGGCACCGAGCAGTAGTGTCACGCCCAATGCCGACGCGAGCACTAGCGCCGGTCGCGAGCCCGAACGCGAGCATGACAACAGCCGCCGTCTACTCATGACGCCGCCGAGCGCCCGGGAACTGAGACGCGCGGATCGCGATCGATCACCGCCAGCGTGATCCGCGAGATACACGTCAGCCGCTCGCGCGCGTCGCGAATCTCGATCTGCCAGACCTGGGTGCGTTGCCCCAGGTGCAGCGCGCGCGCAGTACCGGTGACCAGGCCTGCAGCAACCGGGCGCAAATGGTTGGCGTTGATCTCCTGGCCGACGCAGACGTGCTTCTCGAGGTCGAGGCACATGTTGCCGGCCACGCTCCCCAGCGTTTCGGCGAGCGCCACCGATGCCCCGCCATGCAGGATGCCCATCGCCTGCTGCGTGCGATGATCGACCGGCATCGTGGCGCGCAGGAAATCGGGCCCGATTTCGTTGAAGACGATACCGAGGTGCTCGACCATGGTCCCCGGCACCCACTGGGCGAGACTTTCGATCGTGAACGGTCGGAACCAGATGCTCATGCAGGACCGGGGGGAAGTCGGCGAGGGCAGATCATAACACCGCCACCCTGTTACGATTGGCAGTCCCGAGACCGCTCCCGATGCCCGAATACCGCGCCCCTGTCGAAGACATTCGCTTCGCGCTCAACGAGCTGGCGGGCCTGCCGCAGCTCGCCGCGACGGTGCCCGCTTACCAGGCGGCGACCGCGGATGTCGTCGATTCGATCCTGGGCGAAGCGGCCAGGCTCGCGAACGAAGTCATCAGTCCGCTCAATCGCAGTGGTGATGTAACGGGCGTCGAGCTGCGCGATGGCAAGGTGCGTGTTCCGGATGGATTCGCGGAGGCCTACCAGGCTATTGCGAGCGGTGGCTGGGTCGGTCTGCGGGGCGATCCCGAATTCGGCGGCCAGGGCTTGCCGCACGCGGTTTCTGCGCCGACGAGTGAGATGTGGGCGGCGGCGAACACGGCATTTGCCACCTGCCCGGAACTTTCCAGTGGGGCCATCGAGGCGCTCGAAACGCACGCGACGCCGCAACTGCGTGCTCTGTATCTGCCGTACGTGTTGAGCGGCGAGTGGGCTGTCACGATGTGTCTCACCGAGTCGCAAGCGGGCTCGGATCTCGCGGTCATCCAGACGCGTGCCGAGCCGCGCGGTGATCGGTTCCGCCTCTTCGGCCGCAAGATCTTCATCACCTGGGGCGATCACGAGCTGACGCCCAACATCGTGCACCTGGTGCTGGCGAAAGCGCCGAACGCACCGCCCGGTGTCCGGGGCATCTCGCTGTTCCTCGTTCCCAAGTACCACGTCGCGCCCGACGGCAAGCTCGGTGCGCGCAACGACATTCACCCGGTGTCCTTGGAGCACAAGCTCGGTCTGCATGCGGCGCCGACCTGCGTGATGGCTCTCGGCGATAACGGCGGCGCAGAGGGTTTCCTGGTCGGTCGCTTGCACGAGGGCCTCGCGTGCATGTTCACGATGATGAACTGCATGCGCTTGGGCGTGGGACTGCAAGGCATCGGCATCGCCGATCGTGCGTATCAGCAAGCCGTTGCCTACGCGCGCGAGCGCGTCCAGGGGCGTTCCGCGGACGGCAAGGAGCGGGTCGCCATCATTCGTCACGCGGACGTGCGACGCATGCTGCTCACCATGCGAGCGCTGACCGAGGCGAGTCGGGCGCTGGCCTACGCCGCTGCCGTGAACCTCGACTTCGCGAAACACGCGCCGGACCCGGAAGAACGCCGCCGGCATCTCGCGCGCGCCGACTTGCTCACGCCCATCGTCAAGGGCTGGGGGAGCGAGATTGCGCAGGAGGCGACAGCGCTCTGCGTGCAGACGCACGGTGGCACCGGCTACATCGAGGAGACCGGTGTGGCGCAATTTCTGCGCGATGCGCGCATCACGACGATCTACGAAGGCACCAATGGCATCCAGGCGATGGACCTGGTCGGCCGCAAGGTGCTGCGCGATGGGGGTGGCGCGCTCGAAGACCTGCTGAGCGAGATGCGCAACGACCAGAAGGCTCTGGAGACGGACTCGGGCCTCGAACCCATGAGCCGCGCGTTCGGCGCGGCAATTCGCGCGACGGGCGAGTGCTCGCGTCTGCTGTTGCACAGCGCTCCCACCGATCAGAACTTCGCGGGCGCGGTGGCCTTCAATTTCCTGATGCTCGTCGGTGTCGTGGCCGGCGGCTGGCAGATGGCGCGTGCCGCGCTGGTCGCGACGCGCAAGCTCAAGGCGAAAGCGGGCGAAGCATCATTCCTGCGTGCCAAGCTCGCCACCGCACACTTTTACTACGACCACATCCTGCCGCGCGCCCAGGCGCATGCAGCCACGGTGCAGGCGGGCAGCGCATCGATCATGGAGCTCGAAGAGGATCAATTCTGAGGACCCCGCATGCACTTCGTGTTTCCCCCAGCCAGCCAGGTGTCAGTTGCGGTCGCCGATAGCGACGCACGGTTTCCGGTGCGCCGGATTTTCTGTGTCGGCCGCAACTACGAGTCACACGCACGCGAGATGGACCCGAATGCCAAACGCGAGGCGCCCTTCTTCTTCTCCAAGCCAGCGGATGCCGTCGTGCCCGATGGTGCTACGGTGCCGTATCCATCGCGCACCAAGGACTTCCATCATGAGATCGAGCTGGTGGTCGCGATCGATCGCGCCGGGCGCGACATCCCGGTGCAAAAGGCGGGCGAGCACATTTTCGGCTATGCAGTCGGCATCGACCTGACACGTCGCGACCTGCAGTCCGAAGCGCGCAAGCAGGGGCGTCCCTGGGATCTCTCCAAGGGGTTCGATCATTCGGCGCCCATCGGCGCCATTCAGTCCGCGGTTGCCGTGGGCCACATCGCGCGCGGCCGGATCTGGCTGACGGTGAACAGCAATGTCCGCCAGCAGGCCGACGTGTCGGAAATGATCAGCAACGTGCCCGAGATCGTCGCGGAGCTCTCGACGCTTTTCGAACTGAGACCCGGCGATCTCATCTATACCGGCACGCCCGCAGGCGTCGGTCCGCTGCAACCCGGAGACGTGATCGAGGGTGGAATCGAAGGCCTCGGCACGCTGACGATCAAGATTGGTCCGCCCGCCGGACGCTCCTCATGAAGCTCTACACCTTCTGGCGCAGCTCCGCGGCGTACCGGGCGCGCATCGCGCTCAACTTCAAGGGCATCGCGTACGAATCCATCTCGCGACGCCTGCGCCAGGGAGAACACCGCACGGGCGAGTATCTCGGGCTCAACCCGCAGGGGCTCGTGCCTGCCATCGAAGAGGGGAATGTCGTGATCGCGCAGTCTGTAGCGATCATCGAGTATCTCGAGGAGTGCTATCCGTCGCCGCCGCTGCTACCCAAGGACCCCTTGGGCCGCGCACACGTGCGTTCGATGGCGCAGAACATCGCCTGCGACATTCATCCGTTGAACAATCTGCGCGTGCTCAACTTCCTGCGCGACGAGATGCATCTCGACAAGGACGCCGTGGATCGCTGGTATGCGCACTGGATCGAAGAGGGATTTCGCGGCCTCGAAGTGCTCGCGAAGCGTCACGCCGGCGATCGCAAGCACTGCTTCGGCTCGCAGGTGACGATGGCGGACGTGTTCCTGGTGCCGCAGATGTACAACGCGCGGCGCTTCAGCTGTGATGTGACGCCGTATCCGACGCTGTGCGGTATCAGCGCGTTTCTCGAGACGCTGCCGCCCTTTGCTGCCGCGCGACCGGAAGCTCAGCCCGACGCGGAATAGCCAACGGCGCCGCGCGGCGCGCAGCTCAACCTTTCGAGCGGTATTTCTCCGCGATGCGCCGGTACGCCTCGCGGAACGGGATGCCTTCCTTCGCCGACAGCGCATTCGCCTCGGCGGCCGCATCCAGAGACGGGTCGAGTGCAATGTTTTCCGGACGGAA
>DASQOO010000207.1:0-11017 GCA_035644435.1 Steroidobacteraceae bacterium
AGGTGTCGAAGCTCCATGCAATCAGCGCTGTGATCGTCACGGCGGCCGTCGCACACACCGATGTCCTGAGACGCGAAGAAGTAAAGCCACTCATGTCGTTTCTCCTCGAGTTGTTTAGCCACTCTGTCTGGTCCTCTCTGCCAGCTGGTTTGCGCCAGCTGCGGGGCTATCGTGCGCTCCAGCGCCGCGGTCTTCTGTCAGGGGCTTGACACAACCTGCAAGATCGAGTGGCCTGCTGTGCCGCCCAGTGGATGGGTACGGCGTAGCCCGGTCTGAATTGCCGGGCGAGCACGGGTGATTCGGTCGGGAAGGCGCCCAGCGGGCGCTAAGAGAAGCTATTGAGAGTGTGCCTGGGCAAGTGGCGCGTGGCGTCTCAGGGATTGGGGATGCCCTGACACGCCAGCGCGCTGAGCCCTGTGCTTGCCATGACACGATATCAACCGTTTTGGGTATTGAGAGTCTCGGTGCTGGATTCGATCTGGGCTGTCGACAGCGAAGGACCGGAGTTACGCTCGAGATACCCGGCGTAGGAGTACATGCTCCACGCAATCATTGCGGTGATCGTCACAGCCGCCGCCGCACTCACGGTTGACCTGAAACCCGACTTGGTAAAGTTGCTCATGTTCGTGCTCCTGAAGTTGTTTGGCCGCCCTGTCTAAGCTTCTCTGCCAGCTGGCTGGTTTGCGCCAGCTGCGGGGCTATCGTGCGCTCCAGCGCCGCGGTCTTCTGTCAGGGGCTTGACACAACGTCGCGGATCGCCTGGTTCGGGATCGGGCACTGGGGTGCGATCGACGCCCGATCCTTGACAGCGCCGGGTACTCGGCCGCTGAATAGCGCCGCGCTCCCTTCAACACCAATGCACAACGCGCGTTTCACGGCCTGCGTCGACATCTCCGTGATGTCGAATGTTCCATCACCGTGCTCGTCTCGACGTGCTGCGGCCGGCGCGGTGGTGCGCGCGGCCCTGGGTTGCATGCTCGTCCTGGGCCCGTTGCTTGCGGGACCTTGCTTTTCGGACGCGGGCGCTCCGCGCAAGTCATTGCTGGAACAATTGCCGCAGAGCTGGATCGACGATCAAGGGCGCGACATCAATCTCGCCGAGTTTCGCGGCCGGCGGATCTACTTCACGATGGCATACGCCACCTGTCGACGTGTCTGCCCGATGACCATGGCGCATCTGCAGGAGTTGCAGAGCGAGACCGAGGCCAGCGGACAATCCGCCGAATTCGTGATCATCGGGTACGACCCTGCAGTCGATGATCCACAGGCCTGGCAGCAATATCGACGCAGTCGCGGACTGCTCCGCGAGAACTGGCACTTCCTGACCGGCACACCCGCGACTGCCGAGCAACTCGCTCACCGGCTCGGGTTCCCGTTCTGGAAGTACGACAAGCACGTGATGCACGAATATCGCATCGTCGTCGTCGATGAGCAGGGAAAGCTCGCCGCAGAGTACGGAACAGGAACGAAGCAGTTGCTGCACGCGCCGCCGGAGCGCCTCAGCTCTGCGGGCGCACAAGTGAGACAAAGCGAGAAATGAAGGAAACGGTCATGCTTAGTCTAAATTCCCATGCAAGATCACTGTGCTGTATCGCGGTGCTCGCCATGATGGCCTGTGCTCCATTTCGCACTGCGCACGCCGCAGCCGATGCGCAGCAGGTCGCTCAGCTTCAGAGTCAACTCGAGCAGAGTCTGAAGGCGATCGATCAGCTTACCGCACGCGTTCGTGAGCTCGAGTCGCGCATGGATGCGGTTCAGCCGGGCGCAGCGCCAGGCACCGCGCCCGCGACTGCTGGCTCACCCGCGAGCGCTGCTCCGCCAGCGACCGGAGTTGCGCCCGCGACGCCCGCTTCGGGTACGGCGGATGAGCGCCTCGCGTCCCTGGAAGGTGACGTTGCTGAGATCACTGCGGCCAATGCGGCGCGTCACGATGACATGGGCCTGCCGCTGCATGGGTTCGCGGATGTCGGCGCCGGCACGCGCAGTCCCAACAATCCCGACCTGCACGGCGCCGACGTCGGATCCCTCGACTTCTATCTCACGCCGGAGCTCGGCGAGCGTACGCGCTCCCTCTTCGAGCTCAACTTCAAGATGAGCACCACCGGCGCGCTGGTCACCGCGCTCGAGCGGATACAGCTCGGTTATCAGCTCGCGGATGCGACGACGCTGTGGCTGGGCCGCTTCCATACGCCCTACGGTTACTACAACACCGCCTTTCACCACGGGCAGCAGATTTCTACCTCACTGCGGCGGCCGAAGCTGGTCGAGTTCGAGGCGAGCGGCGGCGTCCTGCCGGCGCACACGGTGGGCCTGTGGCTCGCGGGGGCCAAGCGGATGGAAATGGGAAGGCTCACCTACGATCTGTATGCCGGCAACGCGCAGCGGATCGTCGCGGGCGTGATCGACACCAACAATGTCGGCAGCCCGCACGGCGATGCGATCTACGGCGGCAACGTGAGTTTCCTGCCGCAGGCCCTCGATGGTTTCAGAGTGGGCTTGAGCGCCTTCACGACCAAGGTCGAGGACGATCTGGTGGCCCGTAACCTCACGCGGGTAAACAACTACGGCGTGTACGTCGTCTATGACACCGATCGCTGGGAGAACATGGCGGAGTACTACCGCTTCGACAACGACGACCTTTCGGGATCCACGGGCAGCCACAACAGCGAGATGGGCTACGTGCAGATCGCCTACCGGGCGGGCGCATGGATTCCGTACGCCCGCTACGAGAACGCGGACTTCGACCAGACGGACAACTACTTTGCCGCGCAGCGCTCCGGCGGTTCCTACTTCCGCACGGCGCTCGGTCTGCGCTATGACCTCGACTGGACATCGGCGCTGAAGCTCGAGATCGCGGAAACGCATCTCACCGACCGCGCCACCGACACCTACGAAGAGGCCTTGATGCAATATGCGATACGCTTCTAGACCAGAACGCGCACGGTCCCTGCTGCGCCGAGCGGCTCTGCCGCTCCTGGCTACGCTGGCGCTCGCGAGCTTTTCGGTCGCGAGCCGCGCAGAAGGCCTCTACGTCATTTGTCACCCGTCGGTAGCCATCTCGGCGAGCGATCTGCGGGATGTATTCCTCGGCGAAAAGCAGTTCGCGGGCCCAGTGAGGCTGGTACCCGCCGACAACAGCTCCGCGCGAGCGACATTCCTGCAAAAGGTCCTGGGAATGGACTACGCGAAATACCTGACGGCGTGGACCAAGAAATCGTTTCGGGACGGAGTGAATCCG
The DNA here is from genome assembly GCA_035644435.1 of Steroidobacteraceae bacterium. Lineage (GTDB taxonomy): Bacteria > Pseudomonadota > Gammaproteobacteria > Steroidobacterales > Steroidobacteraceae > DATBVX01. The sequence continues at coordinate 3,239 of DASQOO010000207.1, forward strand.
CCGACGGTGAGTAGCAGCGACGCCGAAGCGCTTGCGTACGTCAAGCGAGCACCGGGTCGCTGCAGCTACATCACGACGGCACCCGGCCCCGGGGTGCTGGTGGTGGCGACATTCTGAGTGGCACCGGACGCGCAAGCGCGGATCACGTTATAGGCGGGAACCGGCTTGAGGAAACCCTTGAGCTGGAGCTCACCGACGGGCTCGACCTCGACCAGGTCCTCGACGGAGGCCAGCACTCGCTGTGAGATCAACGTCTGGCCTGGTTTCGCGTCACCACAAAGACGCGCGGCGAGATTCGTGACCGTGCCGATCGCGCCGTAATCCCACCTTCCCTCGAACCCGATCGCGCCAATGGTGGCGTACCCCTGGGCGATCCCGGCGCTGAACTGCAGATCGAAGCCGCGCTTGCGCCATGTCACGGCGAGCGGCGTCAGTTTCCCGTGCATCGTCAGCGCCATCCGGACTGCGCGCGCGGCTGGATCGGGCACCGGCACCGGATCGTTGAAGAACACCATCATGCCATCGCCGGCGAAGCGCTCGAGCGTACCTTCGTGAGCGAGGATCACGCGCCCCATCTCGCCGTGATATTCGCGCAGCACGCCCATGACTTCCTCGGGCTCTGCAGTCTCGGCAAACGCGGTGAAACCGCGCAGGTCGAGAAACACGACGGTGACCTCGCGCCGATGGCTCTTGAGCGGATCCTCAGCGCCCCCTTCCACGATCATCTTCGCGAGCTGGGGCGAGAAGAAACGCTTGAGCCGCCCGAGCTTCTCCAGTGCGAAAACCTGGGCGGCGACGCGCTCTTCAAGTGTCCGATTCGAAGCCTGGAGCTGCTCTGCCTGCTCCCGGACCGTATCCTGCAGCGCCTTGATCCGCAGCATCGACTTGACGCGGGCCACCAGCGCCCCGGTATCCACGGGCTTGGTCAGATACTCGTCGCCACCCGCGTCGAGCGCCGTGACCAGGTCTCGCGGCTCCACCTTTGCCGTGAGGAGCACGATCGGGATGAAGGGAATCGTGGAGTCGGCACGCAAGCGGCGGCAGACCTCGATGCCGTCAAGCCCCGGCATCATCACGTCGAGCAGGATCAGATCAGGCTGCTGCTCGCGCACCAGCGCAAGCGCTTGCTCGCCGCTGTTCGCAGTCACGATCTCGTAGCCATGGGCAGCGAGGCGCATCCGCAGGATATCCACGTTCGCCGGAACGTCGTCGACGACGAGGATGCGCGGGGGAGTACGCATGGCGCAAAGCCTAGCGCAGGTATTCCTTGATCTTCGCCAGCAGCATCTTGGGGCTGACGGGCTTGGTCAGATAGCCGTCGCAGCCGGCTGCGTAGGCCTTCTTGTCGTCGCCGCTCAGGGCATACGAAGTCACGGCGATGATCGGGATGTGTTTCAAGGCGGAATTGCCCTTGATGCGGCGCGTGACCTCGTAACCGTCCATCTCCGGAAGCTGAATGTCCATCAGGATGAGATCGGGTTTCTCACTCTCCGCGAGTGCCAGGCCTTCCTCGCCCGTGGTCGCTTCGAGGGAATTGAAGCCACTGGCTGACAGCACATCGTGCATGATCTTGCGGTTGTCCTCCTGGTCCTCGATGATCAAGATGCGCTTGCTCACGGCATGTCCTCCTGTCGCTCCGTGCGTACTGGAATGCTGAAGTAAAACTTCGAGCCTTCGCCCAAAACGGATTCAACCCACAACCTGCCACCGTGCATTTCCACGATCCGCTTGGTTATTGCCAGCCCAAGCCCCGTGCCGCCTTTGGCGCGCGTCGATGAACTGTCCACTTGTTGGAACTCCTCAAATATTCGCTGCTGATCGGACTCGGCAATCCCTGGGCCCGTGTCAGCCACCGACACCAGGAACGCCGTATCAGCCCTGGTCGCCGCCACCTTCAGCTCTCCGGTCTCGGTGAACTTGATCGCGTTGCCCAGCAGGTTCATCAGGACCTGCGCAATGCGCCTCTCATCACCCAGAGCCACCGGCAGATCCATGTCGACCTCAACGGTGAGTTTCAGGCCTTTCTCGGCCGCCAGGGATTCCATCGCGCTGATGACAGTATGGACCATGTCGCGGAAGGAGTAATCCGTGAGCGCCAGCGCCAACTGGCCCGCTTCGATCTTGGACAGATCGAGCACGTCGTTGATGAGGTCGAGCAGATGGCGGCCGCTTTTCTGCACCCGCTCCAGCACATCGCGGATCGTTTCGGGTACCTCCCCGTAGATCCGGTCGATGATGAGCTCCGTGTAGCCCAGGATCGCGTTCAGCGGGGTGCGCAATTCGTGGCTCATGTTGGCAAGGAATTGCGACTTGTGCTGGCTGGCGCTCTCCAGCTCCCGGCCCTTTTGCTCGATCTCACGGAACAGGCGCGCATTCTGGATCGCCAGGGTCGACTGTTCGGCGACGGTCTGCAGCAGATCCACAATTTCGACGCGGAATCTGCCGGTGCTGATGCGCGCCAGGGCGAGCGCCCCGAACACGCGCCCTTCGCGCAGCAGCGGGAGAGCCAGCACGGCACGCAACCCTGCCTGGTCCAGTACATCGCGTAGCAGGCTGGGATAAGGATCCTGCCGGTTGCGGATATCGGCGATTGAGACTGGAGCGTGCGTCGCAGCGGCGAGTCCAGCGGCGCCTTCCCCCATGAGCACCGGTTTCGCACGCAGCAGCTCTACCAGGTCGGACGCAAGGCCAGAACTCGCGCGCAGGCGCAGGTCGCGCGTCGTTTCGTCAAGCTCGTAGATGGCGCCAGCGTTCGCCGACGACAACTGCACAGCACGCGCCACGATTGTTTCGAGCACCTCCTGCAGGTCGAGTGTGGAGTTGACTGCCTGGCTCACCTCGGACAGCGCCTGGAGTCTCTCTACGGAATGGCCCAATTCCTGTGTGCGCTCGGCGATCTTGCTTTCCAGGGCACGCTCCTGTTCCTCCACCTGGTGCCGGTATTCGTGCAGGCTGGTATTCATCCGGGCCAGCGAATGCAGCAAGCCGCCAATGTCCTGCTCGGTTCGCACCGCGTCCGGTGCGACGATCTCGCCGCCCGCAATACGGTTGGCGACGTCGGTCGCTTGAGCGAGCGGGCGCGTCAGGCCCCGGATCATGCCGCGGACAAAAACCACGGCGAACACCACGCTGAGCAAGGTCGCGGTCAGGACGATCCAGTTCTGCCGGTTGGCTCCTTCGATTGCTTGAGCAATCGAGCGTTCGTGCCTTTGCTGGTAGTAGAGCCGATTTGCATCGAGGGCTCGACTCACCTGGTTCGAGACGGGTTGCAACCTCAGGAGCGAGGGCAGGGATGGATCCTGCCGCACGCTCTGCGAAATCTGCCCCAGCACTCGGATCGTGGCGTCGAGGTCGTGCTTGGGATCGATGCGCCGTTGCGCGTTGAGCGCCTTGGCGACAACGTCGAGGGCATCGGCCCTGGCCTTGCTGAGCGTTCCCGTGTCCATCGCATCGATCACGCCCTCGATGAAACGGGCGTACGCATCCTTGGCCTCGAGGGAGAGCTCGCGCAATCGCAGGGAATTCTCGAGTGCCGACGCACGCTGCAGATCGAACAGCGTCAGGATCACCAGTACCGCCGCCAGCGGCACGAGGATGATCAGAAACTGCAGGATGATGCGGTTGCGCAGCGACTGGACTTTGATCATGCGCTGCCCCCATCGTACCGAGCGCTGTTATTGTGAATCGTTCGTGTTCCATTGTCACAATACGACGGAGCGAGCCTAAGGGTGAAAGAATTTCAGGTCGTGTCAGCGATAGCCGGGCGTGCACGTAAGCAGCGCCCGCCGCCGAACTTCGGCGCGGCGGGCAAGTCCTCACATGATGGGGAGCAAGGGCCGCGGTGGGCGCGTGCAAGGAGCATAGAAGTGGACCTGGAACGAGCGATGAAGAATCCGGGCGCGACGTTCGGCACGCCGGAAGTGCTGGAGGCGTCGAGCGATGTGAGCACCGAGCACAAGCGCGCGATCCTGCTGCAGTGGCAAGATCAGCTGCAGCAGCTGCAGACCGCGGACGACGAAAACATGCCCGGGCCGGAAGCGCCGCACGGCGGGACAGGTGAGATGCTGAAGCGGGTGACGACCGTACTTGCGCGGCTGAGCGCCGCGTCGAAGTCAGGGTGAAAAAAGGCGCCCGCCCGGAGCAGCCCTGGGCGGGCGCCAATTGGGGATCAGTTTCCGACCGCCTTGTTGCAGTTCACCTCGGTGTTCCAATCGGCGAAGAAGCCGTCCGGGTTGTCTTCCCATGCCCAGACGTGCAACTCGTAGAACGCGGGCAGGGTGTAGCGATTCGGCCCGGTCACGAGGTTCAGCAGCTGACCCTCCAGCGTCGGCTGCTTGCCACCGCCGTTGCCGACGCTGTCCCAGACGTCCTTGAGCTCGATGAACTCGACGCCGACGAGACGCATCGCGCCGTTCGACAAGGGTTCGTAGATCAGCGCTTCCGGCTGATCGGCGCGCAGGATCCCGTCGCCGACGCGGCCGTCCTTGACGAAATGCACGCCCATCGCGCCCGAGTTCGGACCGCTGACGCAGGGCGTGGCCGCCGCCCAGCCGCCTTCGGCGAACATGACGTTGATGTCGCGGTACTTCGCTGTCGCCCGGCGCACCTTGTCTACCAGCGGCGAGAAGGAGTTCTTGCCGCTCGAAGCACTGTGGTCACCCTCGTGAGCCGCAAGAGCAGGCGCGGACTGGCCGGGTTCCGTCGCGAAGGCGGCGAAGGGAATGGCAAGGGGTATCAGGACTGAGGTCAGGCGCTGAAGAATGCTCATCATCGTTCTCCTCACTTGTAGAAATACGGATCGAGGACGCGAACCTCGGTGATGCTCTCCACCGGCAACTTGTTGCGGTTCGCAGTGCGGCGGATGGCTTCGGGCGAGGGGGCGTCGTACACGCAGAACGTCTTTGTCTTGTCGGTGCTCACGTAGGAGTGAACCCACGTGACCTGGTCGGCCATGTTGCTGTCGACGACTGCGAGGCAGGCCTTGGCACCCGCCGCGTCGATGGGAACATTGAGGCCGTCCGGGAATTCTCTCTGGACGACGTACCGTGGCATCGTCATCTCCTCTTGTTTGGTTTGGTCCGCGAACTTGGCGTCGACGAGCGTAAAGAAGGCGGCATCGCGGCAAATCGGGACACCTCCCCAACTTGGACGTCGGACACCCCCAGATTGCGGCGCTATTGGTTCGCGACCCGTACCAAGTGCGCGCGGTAGATCGCAGACAGCTGCGGGCTGTTGACGTCCTGCACCGCCTTCGCCAGCGCGTTCTCGTAGCAGGTGCTTGCCGCGAGGCGCCTCGCGCTGAACGAGCCGGCGAAGTTGTCACAGACGTCGAATGCCGCCAGGCGCAAACGCTGGTACAGAACCTGTGCGCCAGCTGGCCGCGACAGGTCGAGCTCCGAGTAGCGCACGGTGACGTGCCGCAGGGCGCTGCTCGGCGAGCCTGCCAGCGCGTTGCTCGATGCGCCGACCAGGGTAAGCGCGGTCATTCCGCCGATAAGGATCCTGCGTGCCGCATGCTGCCATCTCATGTTCGTGTCCATGATCGTTCTCCTCGGGTGGGTTCAGTGGCTGTCCCTCACGGTGAATAGAGTAGAGAGACAGACGCGGATCCAAATCGGGCAGGCTCCCCAAATTGAGCGCGGGACGCCCCTAACTTGCGCATTCGCTCGCAGTGCAGTCACCTCTCCCGGTACCCAAGTCATGCGGCTTGCCGATAATATCGGCACGTGGATCTCCTCGAACGTCAACCACAACTCGACGAACTTGCCCGGCAACTGCGTGAAGCCGAAGCGGGTCGCGGCAAGATCGTGTTCGTCGCGGGCGAGGCGGGCGCCGGTAAGAGTTCACTGGTCGAATCGTTCACGAGCAACCCGCGGCGCGGCGTGCGCACCGTGTGGGGCGCCTGTGATGCCTTGCAGACGCCACGCACACTCGGGCCGATCCACGAAATCGCAGCCTCCCTCGTCGTAGCCAGCCCCGACGCGGAACACGGTGAGCACTCGCGGCCGGAGTTCTTTGCGCGCCTCGTCGAAACGCTGTCACAACCGAATCACGTCACGGTCGCGGTGCTCGAAGACCTGCACTGGGCGGACGAGGCGACGCTCGATTTCCTGCACTATCTCGGCCGGCGCATCCAGCGCACGCGCTGCCTCCTGATCGGAACGTATCGCGACGACGAAGTGGCCACGGCGCACCCGCTGCGGCGGGTACTGGGCGAGACCACCGGCCAGCATGCGACACGCCTGCGCGTTCCCCCGCTGACTCAGGCCGCCGTCAGGCAACTGGCGAAGGATGCGCATCGTGACGCCGAGCGCATTTACGAAGTGACTGGCGGCAACGCATTCTTCGTTCGCGAGCTTCTGACCGCGCCAAGTGAGGCGCTGCCGGAGTCGGTGCGTGATGCGGTGATCGCACGCTTCATGCAATGCCCGCTCACCACGCGCGAGCTGGCGGAACTCGTGTCGCTGTCGCCCGGGCGCACCGAGCTATGGCTCGCCAACTCACTGCTCGGCGATGTCCACCGGGCGGCCGACGAAGGCATCGCGCGTGGCCTGCTGCGTCTCGGCGACGACAGCATCGCCTTCCGCCACGAACTGGGGCGGCTTGCGGTCGAGACCACTTTGTCATCGGCGCGCAGCCGCGAGTTGCACCAGCGCATCCTCGATGCGCTCATCCAGCACGGCGCCGATCTGTCGCAGCTCGTGCATCACGCGCAACTTGCACACAACGCCGGCGCCATCATCGAGTTCGCGCCGCGCGCCGCGCAGCAGGCCGCAAAGCTCGGCGCACACGCCGAAGCTGCCGCGCACCTGGCAGGAGCGCTGCGCCAGTCGCACGCGTTGCCGCCGGCGGAGCGCGCCCGTCTCTTCGAGTCGCACGCGTGGGAGTGCAACCTGACGAACAAGACGCCACACGCGGTCGAGTCGGGCGAGCAAGCCTTGGCGCTCTACAGGGAACTGTCCGATACCGTGGCGCAAGCACGCGTGCTGCGAGTGCTCGCGCGCGTCTACTGGCAACTCGGGCGCAGGCCCGAGGCGGAGGGGAGCGTCGTGGAGGCGATCGCGCTGCTCGAAGCGTCAGCACCGGGGCGTGAGCTGGCGATGGCCTACGGTACGCGTTCCATGCTGGCGATGCTCGGTGGGCGTATCGGGGAAGCCGTCGAGTTCGGCGAACGCACGCTCGAACTGGCTCGACAGTTCAATGATGCCGAGGCACAGGTCCAGGCCCTCAATACGATCGGCTCGACGCTCATGGGATCAGGCGACAAGAACGGCTTCGCGCTGGTCGAGCAGGCTCTGTCACTTGGGATCGAACATGGATTGCACGATGGGGCCGGGCGCGCCTTCACCAACCTCACCACCTGCGCGATTCTGCACTTCGACCTGCCGCGCGCCGAAGGGTATTTGCGTCGCGGGCTGGCGTTTTGCGAGGACCATGAGGTCTACACGCATGCCTACTACATGCGCGCTTACGAAACGCGCTTGCAGTTGTTGCTCGGCCGCTGGAATGAAGCCGGCAACCTCGCTACAGCGTTGCTCGAAAGGTATTTCCTCACGACCAATCAACGCATTCCCGCGCTTATCACGCTCGCCTTGGTTCGCGCACGCCGCGGTGATCCCGGCTTCGAGCCGCTGCTCGATGAAGCGCTGCGCATCGCGATGCCGACCGCCGAGTTGCAGCGCATCGGCCGTGTGGCCTGCGCGCGCGCGGAAGTGGCCTGGTATCGGGGTGATCTGGACCTGGTTGCACGTGAGGTGGCGGTGGGGCTCGAAGTCGCGC
>DASQOO010000208.1:0-8668 GCA_035644435.1 Steroidobacteraceae bacterium
CATGCCGTGGGATACGCAGGCGCCCTGGACCTTCAAGGATGCGCTGGTCGTCGCCCGCGAGCTGGAACGGCTCAGCGTGTTCTGGATGGAGGAGCCTCTGCACCGCGGTGATCGCGCCGGCATGCGCGCGCTGCGCGGGGCAATCTCCGTGCGCGTTGCCGCTGGCGAGATGACGCGCCAGCTGCACGAATTCCGTGACCTCATCACGGGAGAATGCGTCGATGTGCTGCAGCCGGACGCGGCGCTCGTCGGCGGTATTACGGGACTCAGGCGCGTCGCCCTGATGGCGCAGGAGCACAATCTGATCTTTACGCCGCACACCTGGACCAACGGCATGGGGGTGACCGCCAATGCGCACCTGGTGGCGGGCCTGTGCGATACGCCGTTTCTGGAATTTCCGTTCGATCCGCCCGAGTGGAGCCTCGCGCGCCGCGACTACATGATGACCGAGCCTCTCAAGGCCGATCGCGACGGCTGGATCAACCTGAGCGATGCCCCCGGTATGGGCTACGCGCTCGACGAGGGACGGCTGCTCGCCACGCGCATAGGCTAGTAGCGATCCATCAGGTGCCGCAGCGGCGCCACGTATTGCTCGTAGTGGCGCCAGCGCCCGACCGATGCGGCGCTGATCTTCTGGCGCACCTGCCATTTGCTGGCCGTGATCACGACGCGGTCGGTCTGGTGAAAATCAAGGCATTTCGGGTCCCACGGCAACCCGATGAAGTCCAGCATTCGTCGAGTCCAGCCCTCCTGGTCCTCGATCAGCGCCTCGTAAGGCACCTCCAGCAGCGTGGTCGCAGGAAGCACCGCACGCCAGTGACGGGTGACGCGCAGGTACTCACTATAGTAGTGCGCCAGATCGTCCAAGTCGTTGGCGTAGGGACCAATATTGAAAAAGTTCTGGAAGTAGATCGACAGACAGGTATCGAAGGGATGGCGCCGCATGTGAATGATGCGGGCCTGCGGGAAGGCGGCATGGATCAGTCCCGCATACATGAAATTGGCCGGCATCTTGTCAACGACTCGCGGCGCTGCGCCGGATAGCGATGCCAGGTGCTCGAGATAGGCGCTCGCCATCCCTGCTATCAGCTTCGCACCTGCCTTGCCTTGCAGTTCCGCGTCCCGATAGTCGTCGTACGCGGCATTCCAAAAGGTCACCTCGCCGCCACCGAATACCGCCGGGTGGGAGGCCAGGATCTGCTCGGTCAGCGACGTGCCTGATCTCGGCATACCGACGATGAACACCGGGACCTCGGAGGCCGAGGCACAGTCGCGGCATTCGTGTGTGAACGCTCCATCGAAGCTGCGGATGATCTGGTCGATGCGCTGGGTCAGTTTCGCGCCGTGGTACTTGATTCCGTAACGTTTGGTCAGTTCGTTCGCCTGCCGATACTGCTTGAACGCATCATCGTATTGCCTGACGTCGTCAAAATACTTGCCGAGCGCGTAGCGCAGGCTGATTTCGTGTCCAAGTGGCAGCTGCTTCGCTGCTAAGGCTTCGGCGCCCTGCCGCCAGCTCGTATCGTCGCGGGTCATCCTGCGGTGCGTGGCGATGCTGGCGAATGCGAAGGAGAAGTCCGGACCAATTTCGATCGCGCGTTGGAACAGCTTCTCGGCTTCGTCAAATTGCCCGCGGTCGGCCCGCAGTTCGCCGAGGAAAGAGAGTGCTTCGACGTAGTTGGGGTTGATGGTCAGCGCGGCCTGGCAGCTGAGTTCCGCATCGGCCGGTCGACGCTGCTGGCGTAACGCGAACGCCAGGCTCAGGTGAGCCGGGGCATAGTCAGGCTGCAGTGCGAGGGCCTGGCGGTAACTCGCCACTGCCTCGTCTATCTGTCGCAATTCAAACAGCACGTTGCCGAGGTTGCAGTGGCTTTCGGCGCGCCTTGGATCGAGCTCGATGGCTTGGGCGTAGAGCGGCACCGCGCTGCGACGTTCGCCCAGGTCGCGCAGCACATTGCCGAGGTTATTGAGTGCCTCGACGTAGGCGGGCTGCAGCTGCAAGGCCTGGCGGTAGCTCGCGACCGCCTCCTCGCGTCGCCCCAGCGCGGCGAGCGCGAGTCCGAGGTTGTTGTGCGCGACACTTAATCTCGGGTCGAGCGCGATAGCCTCTCGGCCGATGGCTGTCGCCTCATCCAGTCGGCCCAGCTGCCGCAGGGCATTGCTGAGATTGCAGAGTATCTGCGCATCGCGGGGTTTGAGCCCGAGCGCGAGCCGGTAGCAGCCGATGGCATCGGCATGCTGGCCCAGTTCCAGGAATGCATTGCCAAGATTGTTGTGCGCCTCGACCCGCTGCGGGCTGCGTAATAGCGCGCGTTGGTACAGCGGCACCGCCTCGCGCGCACGGCCGAGTCCTCGCATCGCATCGGCGGCATCGACGAGCGCGTCCGGGTCGTCCGGCTCGATCGTCAGCGCCCGCCGCAAGCTCTCCAGCGCCGCAGCCCACTGCCCCTGGTCGTGCAAGGCCGCACCCAGATTGCGGAGCGCTTCGGCGTCATTCGGCATCAGCTCGGCGGCTCGCCGCAGTGCCGGCAGCGCATCTTTCCCTTGCCGCTCGAGTGCCACGCTGAGAATCTTCCAGAGAATCCCGGCATTCGGATGCGCCATGAGCGAGGAGCGGGCTGTAATTTCAGCCTCGCTCAGCCGGCCCTCATTGACCAGCGCGACCAGCGCGCCGATCTCGTGCGGACTCAGTATCTGCGGTGGGGAGACACCGGCAGGCAGTCCGCCGTGGCAGTGCTTGAATTTCCTGCCGCTCCCGCAAAAGCAGGGCTCGTTGCGACCCGGTTGGACAGCCATATCATTCGTCGCGGTAGCGGGTCAGCGCATCACCCAGCGCGGCAATGAGCGGCCCGAGCCACGGCTCGAAATTCTTCCACTGCTCGAGCCCTTCGCGGTAGATGGGCTGGCGAACCTGTTCCGAACTGGCGGTGCGCACGCTGCGCACGGTCTTGTGAAACTCAATGCACTGGGGTTCGAACTCAAGGCCGCAGAAATCGAGAATACGGCGCACGTTGCCCTCGAGATCGTCAACGACGTCCTCGTGCTGCACGCGCAGCACCCAACCGGGCAGCACCCGGTCCCAATGTCGCATCAGCTCCAGATAGGTTCGGTAGTAGCGGGCGATATCGTCGATGCTGTAGGTGAACTCCTGCCCCCTGGCGAACAGCTGCTTGAGGTTGCTGAAACAGCAGGCGATCGGTTCGCGCCGTGCGTCGATGATCTTCGCCCGCGGCAGCATCAGGTGGATCAGGCCCAGGTGCCTGAAGTTGTTCGGCATCTTGTCGATGAAGAACGGCTTGTCGGTGCGGTAGATTCGGGTGCCTTCCAGATAGCGCTCGCCGAGTTGCCGCAACTCCGCGCCACTCAGCTCGGTGAGGATGCGCGGGTAGCGCGGGTTGTCCAGATCCGGGTCACGGCCGCGAAGCGTGCCGACGATCTGCTGGATGTTGGGCAGCTCCTGCGTGCCCTCGACCTGCGAGTGCGACGCCAGGATCTGCTCGAGCAGTGTCGAGCCCGAGCGCGGCAGGCCGATGATGAAGATCGGATCCGGGTCCTGCACACCTGAGCCGCGACGGCTGGCGAAAAACTCCGGCGTACAGACCTCAATCTGCTGGCGCGTATTGTTCTCGATGATCTCCGGGCGATAGCGGCTTTCAGCGCGCTTCAGCGCATTGCCGAGCTCGTAGTGGTGGAAGGACTCGGCAAAGGAGCCCTCATCCTCCAATGCCTTGCCGAGCGCAAAACACAGGTGAAAGCGGTCCACGGCCCCGAGCGCCGCATCCGCCTGCAGGGCCCGCAGCCGCTGCAGCTCTTCAGCCGTGAAGCGGTAGGTCTTGAGATTGGCGAGGCTCCAGTAGGCATCACCAAAGCCCGGTCGGGACACTGCCGCGCGACGGTAGGAGGCGATCGCCGCATCGCGCTCCCCGAGGGTCTTCTGTGCGTGCGCAATCGACAGATGCACGTCGGCATCCGCGGCAGTGCCGCGGAGCAGCTCCTGGTACAGGCCGATGGCCCGCTCGTGCTCACCGAGGCCCACGCATGCCGTGGCGTAGAGGCTCTGGTAGTAAAGCCGGTTCTGCGGATCCCCCTGCATGAGCCGCTCGAGCTCGCGGCGCGCCTCAGCGTGCCTGTGAAGCTCGATCAGTACCTCGGCGTACTCGGTACGCGCCGCGCGGTAGTCGGGAGCGAGTGCCAGTACCGCCGCGAGCAGCAACTCCGCATCATCGAACACCTTGCGTGCGATGCCGATGCGGGCCAGCAGGCGCATGGCTTCCACATGATCGCCGTGCTTCAGTAGCCAGGCGCGCACCATCGGCTCGGCGACGTCCAGATCGCCGTCCAGAAACAGCCCGGTCGCGGTCACGACTTCGGGCGGGATATTCCGCAGCGTCGCTACCTGGCTCGCTGCCATCGCGCTGTTGTCAGCCTGCCTCGTTATGCGATAGAGGCCTTCCAGCATGCTCCAGCTGGCCGGCAGCGCGTTGTTGATGCTGACCGCCGCCACAAAGGCCTCGATCGCCTGCGGCGCCTGTCGCATCACGACGTAGCAATGCCCGCGCTCCTCATGCAAGCGACTGAAGCGCGGATGATGCCGCTCGAGCTCTTCGAGCGTCTTCAAGGCGTCGGCGACCCGGCCGAGATAGCGCTGGGCGATGGCCACGAAGAGCAGCGCATCCCGGTGCTCAGGCGCTCGCGCGAGCAGCGATTGCCCGGCAGCGAGCGCCTCGGCGAACTTCTTCTGCCTGAGCAGCGCGCGGATCTGCGGGATTTCGGCAGCCGTCGCCGCGGGGGCCGTGATGGCGTCTGTCGAATTCATACGCTCCAAAAAAAGGGCGGACATTCGTCCGCCCTTGATTCTACTGCAACCGACCGAGGTCGATTGCCCACGATCAAAGTGTGCCGTTAGAACGTGTACCCTAGCGAGATAGTGAGCACGCGCGGGCGTATCGGAATCTCCGACTTGATGAACTGAGTGGAGCCAATATTGGTCTTCGCATCCGAGTTCGACAGGTTGTTGCCCGTAAGTTGGGCCGTCCATTTGTCCTTCGACACGCCGATCCCCGCGTCATACGTCGTGTACCCCGGAATCGTGTACTTGAGCAACGTCGTGGTCGGAGGATTTTGTGCCGGATCGTTGCCGTCCGGGAAGCTCGCCGGTTCGTTGCGCATCGAGGCGACGTGGTTCGCCCCGGCCATCACGAACGCATTGTAGCCAAGTGCCGTCCACTCATACTTCGCCCGGACGTTGAACTGCAGCGGCGGCGAGTACGCCGGAGACGTGCCGAGCACGCCGTACGGGTTGGTGTAAGGCTTGCCATTGATCTGCGTGATGCACTGACCGATCGGGGTCGGGTTGCCGGGAACGTTGCTCCGCAGACACGGCGCATCGGTCTGCTCGGAACTGTTCCACGAACCCGAGCCTTGCACCGTTAACCCCTCGACCAGGCGCGCGACGAGCTGAATCTCCACGCCCCTGACCCGGTAGGTCGGGCCGTTGACGTCGAAGGTCGTGTTGCCGAGGTGCACGGGATCGAACAATGGCAACTGCACGCCCTTCCAATCCATCTGGTACAGGGACGTGTTGAACAGCAGCCGGTGGTTCCAGAACTCGCTCTTGAAGCCGAGTTCGTTGTTGACCAGGTTGTCGGACAGATATCCCGCCGGCTTGAAGAGCTGCTTCGGTCCGCCCGGGGTAATCGGCGCCACCGCCTTCAGGGTGATCACGCTGCCATCGATATTGGTCTTGGTACGGTTGAAGCCACCCGGACGGAAACCCTGCGACCAGGTGTAGTACGCAAGCACATCCGGAGTCACATGCCAGGTGAGGTTGGCGCGGCTCTTGAAACCGCTCTCGCTCTTGTCGAGGGTGATGCCGAATCCGCAGTGCGTGCAGGTGCCATTGGGCACGTTCAGGACGGTGGAGGTCGCGCTGTAGTACTCCGAACCGTGCTCGAACTCCTCGTATTTGTAGTGACGCGTCCCGCCGGTCAGCGTCAGCACTTTCGGGATCAGGTCAATGTCGATCGAGCCGAAGAACGCGGTCTGCTTGTAGCCGCGGATCACGTCCTCGCCGAACGCCGTGTTCGTGTCCGTGCGATAGCCTGGGGTGCCCGCGAAAAAGCCCGCCATGGGTCCCACCGTCGTGACGCAGTCCGGGCCGCCGGCGAGCGAGATGGCGAGGTTGGCCGGGCTGCACTGCGGCATCGGCATGTAGTTGAAGTTCATGTTGTCGTAAATCGCGAACTTCTCCCAGAATGCGCCCACCAGGGCGCGCAGCCGGTAGTCCTCGTTCGTGCTGACGCGGAACTCGTGACTCTGGTGCGTGTTCCTGACCTGATCTCGCCACGAGCCGACCGGCGCGTAGCAAATGGTCGGCTTCGCCGACCGGAAATAAAAATAGCCGGCGCCCTGCCCCGAGCACGCGTAGTACGCGCCGTGTTGACTGCGCATGTAGTTGGAATAGTCCTGCTGCCCGTCGATGTTACGGGTCATGTAGCTGCCGGTGTAGACAGCCTTCAGGTCGGCGAAGCGCCCATTCAAGGTCCAGGCAGTGCTTGCATACTTATCCTTGCTGAAGGCCGGGGCCCAGGCCGTGATTTGGCGCGGCCCCAGAGCCCGGCCGTTCGGGTCGAGCGGATAGTCGTAGAAATAGCCGTCAGCCTCGAAGTGCTGGTAGTTCTGCTGCAGCAGCAGGTCCCAGTCGTCGCTGAACTTGAAAAGCGCCGAGAGGCGCGCGCCGCCATATTCGACCGTGTTGAGGTTCGACCCCACGACGCCCGCGTTGGGGGCCGGAGGACTGCCCGGACGTGGCAGCGGACCGCCCAGGGGCGGCACGCCGGGGACAGCAATCGTGTCCGAGACGTTGGAGATGTAGCCGCCGTGATGGTCGGTGAAGATCACGCCGCGCAGGGCGAAGTTGTCACCGAACGGCAGGTTGACGATCGCGTTCACGTTGTTGTTGGGGTCGCCGCCAGCGGTAATGCCGTAACCGGCATTGACGATGCCTTCGGTGACACCAAGCTTCGGCTTGTTGGTGATGTAACGAATGGCACCGGCCTGAGCGCCGCCGCCGAACAGCGTGCCCTGCGGGCCCTCGAGTACCTCGACACGCTCCATGTCGACGAGGTAGACGTCGTTGTTACGGGCCGGGAACTGCATCGACTGGTCATCGAGGTACAGCGCCACGTTCGGGAACGGGGCAGTCGTCGACTGCGACTGGTTGCCCGAGCCGCCGGTGCTGAGACCACGCATGAAGATGTTGCCCGTGCCGGGGCCGTTGCCGCTGAAGGTCACGTTCGGCGTGTACTTCAAAAGGTCGCTGAATGAGACGACATTGAGTTGTCTCAGCTGATCGCCCGTGATCGCCTGGATCGTGATCGGCACGTCCTGGATGTTCTCCGACCGGCGCTGGGCCGTGACGACCACTTCCAGCACCTCACCGCCGGTGGCGGTGGCAGCGGCCGTATCGGCCGGCGCGGCAAACACAATGGTTGTGCTCGGCGCCCACAGTATTGCCGCCACGGCCGCAGAGATCTTCGAATTAGCCTTCATCGTTGCCCCCGAGGGTTGGTTGTGTATTTCCCACTCGAACGCGCTCCGCCTGGGCAGGCGGACTCCCGTATGACTTCTATACCACGGACCGTGAATACGCTTGAATAAACGCGTCATCCGGATGGTATCTGCCCGTTTGTGACACTAACCACCGTAGGCCAGCGCCCGGTTGTAGTCTGCACGCAACGCCCGTTTCCAGATCCCCCGGTACGCTCGGCCGCTGCATTTCGCGCAGCTCAGCTGCCGGCCAGATCGCCCAGAGCCACTCTCAGAGGTCCGAGCCACGGCTCGAAGTTGCGCCACTGCTCCAGACCCTCCCGGTAGATGGGCTGACGCACCTGCTCGGAGCTCGCCGTGCGCACACTGCGCTCGGTCTTGTAGAACTCGAGGCACGCTGACTCAAATTCGAGACCGAGGAAGTCGAGGATCCGGCGCACGCTGGGCTCGAAATCCTCGACCAGCTGCTCGTGCTGCACGCGCAGAACCGTGCCGGGAAGTACCGCGTCCCAGTGGGCCATGAGCTCGACGTAGGCGCGGTAATAGCGTCCGATGTCCTCGAGGCTGTAGGTGAACTCCTGCCCTGACGCAAACAGCTGCTTGAAGTTGCTGAAGCAGCAGGCCATCGGCTCGCGCCGGGCGTCGATGATTTTCGCGTTCGGCAGGATCAGGTGGATCAGCCCGATGTGCCGGAAATTGTTCGGCATCTTGTCGATGAAATGCGGTTTGCCGCCGCGATAGACTCTGGTGTCCGCCAGGTACTTTTCACCGAACTCACGGAACCGGCCGGCGTCGAGCTCGCGCAGCGCCGCGGGATAGCGCGGCGCCGATTCGATCGTCTGGCGGCCCTCGAGCTCGTGCACGAGACGCGGAATATCCGCGAGCTCCATGGTCCCTTCCACGCGCGAGTGCGACGCGAGAATTTGCTCGAGGAGCGTCGACCCGGCGCGCGGCAGGCCTACGATGAAGATCGGCTCCGCACTCTTGCAACCCGTGTCCGGTAGCCCGGCAAAGAATTCCCGCGTACAGACCGAAGCCTGCGCGCGCAGCTGTCGCTCCATGACATCCGCCCGGTAGCGGGTCTGCGGCTTTTTGAGCGCATTGCCGCGCTCGTAGAAGC
>DASQOO010000209.1:0-10217 GCA_035644435.1 Steroidobacteraceae bacterium
GAGTCACAGCTTGAATCCTGGCTGTCGCGAATTTCAGCTGCCCCTCTTGTTTCCGTGGACACCGAAACCACCGGCCTCGATCCCATGACCGCACGACTGGTCGGCATCTCGGTGTCGGTCGAGCCCCTTCACGCCGCGTACATACCGGTCGGGCACAACTACGCCGGCGCACCGGAGCAGCTTGCGCTGGATCGGGTGCTCGAGATACTGAAAGACTGGATGCAGGGCGCGAAACATTTCAAGGTCGGTCAGAACCTGAAGTACGACAAGCACGTGTTCGCCAATCACGGCGTCGATCTCGCGGGCATCGTGCACGACACGCTGTTGCAGTCCTACGTGCTGGAAAGCCACCAGTCGCACGATATGGACAGCCTCGCGGCCCGGCACCTGGGCGTCAAGACCATCAGCTACGACGAAGTGACCGGCAAGGGCGCAAGCCGCATTCCCTTCGAACAAGTCGCCGTGGAGCGCGCCACCGAATATTCTGGCGAAGACGCGGACGTGACGCTGCAACTGCACCGGACGCTGTATCCGCAGATCGAGCGCGAGGAGCAACTGGATCGCGTGTACCGCGCCATCGAAATGCCGGTGATGGAAGTCCTGTTCACGATGGAGCGCCAGGGCGTGCTGCTCGACTCCGCGCTGCTGGAGCAGCAGAGCCGCGAGCTCGGCGAGAAGATGATCGAGCTGGAAAACAAGGTGCACCAGGAAGCGGGGCAGCCGTTCAATCTCAATTCGCCCAGGCAGCTCCAGGAGATCCTGTTCGAGCGCAAGGGCCTGCCGGTGAAAAAGAAAACGCCGGGCGGCCAGCCTTCCACCGACGAGGATGTCTTGCAGGAACTGGCGCTCGACCATCCGTTGCCCAAGCTGATCCTCGAGTACCGCGGGCTGGCCAAACTCAAGTCTACGTATACCGACAAGCTGCCGAAGATGGTGAACCCGGCGACCGGGCGCGTGCATACCAACTACGCGCAGGCGGTGGCGGTGACCGGCAGGCTGGCGAGCAACGATCCGAACCTGCAGAACATACCGGTGCGCACCGCGGAGGGCCGCCGCATCCGCGAAGCCTTCATCGCGCCTCCGGGATCGGTGATCGTGTCTGCGGACTATTCGCAAATCGAGCTGCGCATCATGGCGCACCTGTCGCAGGACAAGGGCCTGCTCAAGGCCTTCGCCGCCGGCGAGGACGTGCATCGCCATACCGCGTCGGAAGTATTCGGCGTCGAATCGGCGGCCGTGACCAGCGAGCAGCGCCGCTACGCCAAGGTCATCAACTTCGGGCTGATCTACGGCATGTCCGCGTTCGGGCTGGCCTCGCAGCTCGGCATCGAACGCAGCGCCGCGCAGCAATACATGGAGCGCTACTTCCAGCGCTACCCGGGCGTGAAGGAATACATGGAGCGCACGCGCGAGACGGCGCGCAATCTCGGCTACGTCGAGACGGTGTTCGGGCGCCGGCTGTACCTGCCGGAGATCAAGAGCAGCAACGGCGCGCGCCGCCAGGGCGCCGAGCGCGCGGCGATCAACGCGCCGATGCAAGGCACCGCCGCGGACCTGATAAAGCTGGCGATGATCGCCGTGCACAACTGGATCGCGGCGTCGCAGATCGAGAGCCGTCTCATCATGCAGGTGCACGATGAACTGGTGCTGGAAGTGCCGCAGCGCGAACTCGAAACGGTGAAAAAGGAACTGCCGAAGCTGATGGGCAACGTGGCGAAGCTCGATGTGCCGCTCTCGGTAGACCTTGGTGTTGGTCCCAATTGGGAGAAAGCCCACTGAAAGGCCCGCTTCACGGGCCCTTGGGAGCGCTCAACGCAAAGTACGCAAAGGTACGCGAAGGAAAGGGTTGAGCCGACAAAAGGAAAATGGTGGGGGCAGGTCTTGAAGTTTCAGTATTCTCATGACTGGCCCCAGCCCATCATATAAGTTTTCCGAGTCTCGCCCTTTTCACAGCACCCAGCACACGGTACGCAGCACTCGCTCTTGCCTATCACTGAGTCCTGAGTCCTGCGCCCTCGCTTTTTCACCTGTCACTCGTCACCGGTCACCGCCTTTTCACAGCATCACCTGCGTCCCCAGCTCCACTACCCGATTCGGCGGAAGATTGAAATAAGTTGCCGCACCTTCCGCCTGGCGCGTCATCCAGCCGAACAGCGCGCAACGCCACGCAGGCAGGCTGCCCGGGCCTTCGACGATGGTCGACCGCGCGACAAAGTAAGTCGTACTCATCGGATCGAGCTCCAGCCCGGGGATGGACACGCCGCGCAGCGCGTCCGGCAGATTCGGCTCTTCGCGGAAACCGTAATGAACTGCGATCGAGAAAATGCTCGGGCCGAGCCGCTCGAACCTGGTCCGGTTCTGCGGATCGACCCGCGGCACGTCTTCGGTCACGACGTGCAGGAACACGGTCCTGTCGTGCATGACCTTGTAGTGCTTGAGGTTGTGGAACAACGCGCTCGGAACCATCGCCGGGTCCGAGGTGAGATAGACCGCAGTACCAGGAACGCTCGGAGCATCCGGCTGTGGACCCGACAGGAAATCCGGGACCGGTATGTCCATCTTCCTGCGCTGCTCTGCAACCAACCCGCTGCCCTCCTTCCACGTCATCAGCATCACGTAGATACCGGCGCCCAGAAGGAGAGGCATCCAGCCGCCGCTGAAAAGCTTGGTCAGATTCGATGCGAAGAACAGCATCTCCAGAGCGCCGAACACGGCCAGCGCCATCATCATGGCCATTTTCCAACGGCGCGGCCGCACCAGCGTGACGAACGCCATCAGCAGAGTAGTGATGATCATCGTGCCCGACACGGCAATGCCGTAGGCGCCGGCCAGCGCGCTCGACGAGCCGAACTCCAGCACCAGCGCGATCACCGCGACCAGCATCAGCCAGTTGACTACCGGAACATAGATCTGGCCGCGCTCGGTGTCCGATGTGTGCAGGATCCGCATGCGCGGCAGGTATCCCAGGCGGGAGGCCTGCAGCGTGATCGAGTAGGCGCCGGAAATCGTAGCCTGCGAGGCGATGACGGTGGCGGCGGTGGCGAGGCCAATCAGCGGAAACACGAACCACTCAGGTGCCAGCAGGTAGAACGGATTCTGCACCGCGTCCGCTGCGCGCAGCACCAGCGCACCCTGCCCGAAATAGTTGAGCAGCAGCGACGGGCACACCAGTCCATACCAGGCGACGCGCACCGGGCGCGCGCCGAAGTGCCCCATGTCCGCATACAGCGCTTCGCCTCCGGTGAGCGCAAGAAACACCGCGCTCAGTACGAAGAACGCCATTCCCGGATGCGTGATCGTAAACTCCACCGCGTACACGGGACTCAACGCCCGCAGCACCGCAGGCGTTTCGGCGATGCTGATCGCGCCGAGGACGGCGAGGGTGAGGAACCAGACGCAGGTAATCGGACCGAAGAACCGGCCGACAAAGCCGGTGCCACGCTTCTGGATGACGAACAGCGCCACCAGGATCCCCGCAGTCATCGGCAGCACCATGGGCTCCAGCCGCGGCGCGGCCACGCTCAGGCCCTCGATTGCCGACAGCACTGAGATCGCGGGCGTGATGACGGCATCGCCGTAGAACAGCGCGGCGGCGAACACGCCGGTGGCGATCACCGCCCGCGACCAGGGCGTGGCCTTGCCGGCCAGGCGATGCGCCAGCGCGGTGAGCGCCAGTACGCCTCCCTCGCCTTCGTTGTCGTACTTGAGCACGAACCAGACATACTTGATCGAGATGATGAGCGTCAGCGCCCAGAACAGCATCGACAGCGTGGCCAGCACGTTGGCTTCGGTTGCCACCAGGCCGTGCGCGCCGGCAAACGCCTCCTTGAATGCGTACAGCGGGCTGGTGCCGATATCGCCGTACACCACGCCCAGCGCGGCGAGTACGAGCACGCCGAGGCGGCCGTGCCGATTGTTCGAGTCGGGATTCACGGTTCTTTATTGTCCCTGCATCAGGCGACGAAGCGGTAGCCGACGCCGGTCTCGGTGAAGAAATGACGGGGCTGCGCCGGATCGTTTTCGAGCTTCTGGCGCAAACGGCTGACGTAGATGCGTAGGTAATGGCTGCTCTCGACAAAGGCCGGCCCCCACACCTCGCGCAGCAGGTTACGGTGCGTCAACACCTTGCCGGAGCTGGCGAGCAACACCGCCAGCAATCTGTACTCGATCGGGGTCAGGCGCACCGGAGCGCCATTCCGCAGCACGACCCGGCGCGACAAATCGACCTCAACCGCGCCGAAGCGCAACACCGGGCTCTCGCCCTCGGCCGCCCTCGCCTGTCTGCGCAGCAATGCGCGCACCCGCGCCAGCAGTTCGCCGACCGAAAAAGGCTTGGTGAGGTAATCGTCCGCGCCCGCGTCGAGCACTTCGATCTTGTCGTGTTCGGTGGTGCGCGCCGACAGAATAATGACCGGAATGGCCGACCACGCGCGCAGGCCTTCGACGAACTGCACGCCGTCGCCGTCCGGTAATCCCAGATCGAGGATGACCAGGTCGGGTTTGCGTGTGCCGGCTTCGATAAGCCCCTGCCGCATGGTTTCGGTTTCGGCCACGCGGCAGCCATCGCCTTCCAACGCGCTTCGGACGAAGCGCCGGATTTGCGCTTCGTCCTCGACCAGGAGAACCACGGGCGACGATGAGTTCACGACGGGTCTGGCTCCGCGGAGGATCTCTCCTCGGGAACGCTCGGCGGGCTCCCGCGCGCCAGCGAAAACGCGACGCAACCCCCGCCGCCCGGCCGCTTGACGGCGCGGATGCGGCCGCCGTGCGCGTCGATGATGGCACGGCAGATCGCCAGTCCCAGTCCGACTCCGGGGACCGTCGATTCCGCGGTGCCGCGTTCGAAAAGCTCGAAGACGCGTTCCAGCTTGTCGTCGGGGAAGCCCTTCCCCCCGTCGACAACTGACACCTCGACCAAGTCGCCGATGCTGCGGGCGCCGATCTCGATCGCGGATCCCGGCGGCGAATACTTCGCCGCGTTCTCGAGAAGATTGCAGAACACGCGCTCCATCAGCACCGCGTCGAATTCCAGCAACGGAAGATCGGCAGGCAAAGACACCTTCACCGGATGACCCGCCAGCGCAGGCCCGAGCAGCTTGATGCTCGCACCCACGACTTCCTCCAGTGGCTGCCACTCCTTGCGCAACGTGACCTTGCCCGCCTGCAACCGGGCCATGTCCAGCAGATTGCTCACCAGCCCGGAAAGCCGGAACGCCTGGTCGCGCACTGCCTCGATCGTCTCGCGTACCGCCTCCGGCAACGGCGGTCGGATTAACGCGAGAGAATCCGCCGTCCCGTACAGCGCAGTAAGCGGCGTGCGGATGTCATGCGCCAGTGCCGACAGGATCGAACTGCGCAACCGCTCGGACACCATCTGCATCTGGCTCACATGCGCCACTTCCACGAAGTGCAGGCGCTCGACCGCAGTGGCGACCAGCGCAGATACCGTCTCCAGCAGGGGAAGGTCTTCTTTGCCGGATGCGCCGCGCATGCTTCCGGCCGTCACCGCCAGCACCCCGCGCGTGCGGGTCGAACCGCGCAGCGGGAAATACCACGGCTGATCGTTGCCGCTGCCGAGCCCGCCGTAAGCGGCCGCCTCGCCGCTGTCGTAAACCGTGCGCGCCACATGGGGCTCCACGATCATTGCCTGCGCCCCCTCCGCCGGCCACGCAACCAGCGTGCCTTCCCCATCGGCGAACAACAGCACCACCTCGGTGCCGAGGTGGTGGCGGAAGAAGTGCTGCGTCGCCTGCACTACTTGTTCGAGCGAAAGCGCGCCGGCCAGTTCCTCTGCCATCTCGTACAGCGCACGGGTCTGCCGCTCACGGCGGCCGGCCTCTTCCGCTTGCCGGCGCAGGCCGGTGGTCAGTTGCCCGATGATCAGCGCGACCGTCAGCATGACCGCAAACGTCACCAGGTACTTTCCGTCGCTCACGGCAAAAGAAAGCCGCGGCGGAACGAAGAAGAAGTCGAACAGGACGACGCTGAGGAAGGACGCCACGATAGCCGGCCCCTTGCCGAGGCGCACCGCGATCAGCGCGACCGTGAGTAAGAACAGCATGACCGTGTTGGCGAGTTCGAGCTGCTCGCGCAGCGGTGTGGCCACCAGCGTCGTCAGGCCGCAAGCCAGGACGGCGAAAACATAGTGCTTCACGGAAGACCCGGAAGCTGTTGACCGCCCGCTGTTTGCTTCAGTGCGCATTGTCAGGTTCTCCAGCTCAGACCGCTGCAGACTAACGCGGCGAGAGTAAAGCCGACGTAAATGATCGCACCATGGGAGTAAAAAACCTGTAAAGATTGCGCGCCGCACGTTGCGCGGTCTTAAACGCCTTCAACACGAAGGGTTACGAAGGGAGAGTAAAGGAACACGAAGGAAGGAATAATGCTCTTGCGCAGCACACAGCACCTGGCACGGAATATTCGTCGCGGCGACCGCGGCGTGGGCTGAGGCCTTCAATTCCAGGGATGCGCGGCGAATCGCGGTGTTCTATGCCGACGACGCCGTGTTCTGGGGAACGATTCCGCAATCACCTGCACCACGCACGAGACAGTGCTGGAATACTTCACAATTCCGCTACAAAGCACCCCAATCCGCGTATTGCCATCAGCGAGCTGCAATGAAATCCATGCTAGCTCGCCTTTCCCGGCGCCAGCCCCAGTTTCTGGGCGAGTCCGATGCGCTGCAGCTTCCCGGTCGCGCCCTTGGGAATCTCGGCGACGATGAGTATCTTGCGCGGGACCTTGAAGTCCGCGACGCGCTTTGCGGCGAATTCCCGCAGATCCTTTTCGCTGGCCTGCGCGCCCTCCCGCAGCACTACGGCCGCGGCAACGTCTTCGCCCAGCTTGTCGTGCGGAACAGCAAACGTGACGCACTGCTGAACCGCCGGGTGATCCATGAGCACCTCGTCCACTTCGCGCGGCGAGATCTTTTCCCCGCCGCGATTGATGATCTCCTTCAAGCGGCCGGTGATCGTCAAATACCCGTCCGCATCCATCACCCCTTGGTCGCCGGTGCGAAACCACCCCTTGGCAAACGCCTCGGCGTTGGCCTTTGGATTGTTCTCGTAGCCGGACATCACGTTCTCACCACGGATTGCGATCTCCCCTGCAACACCAGGCGGCAATGGATTGCCGTCAAGGTCGATCACGCACACCTCGGGCCCGGCATGCATGCCCACCGTTCCAGGCTTGCGCAGGTCCGGCGGCAACGGATTGCTCGCCATCTGATGCGCGGCCTCGGTCATGCCGTAGGACTCGATGACAGGTGCACCGAATGCCGCCTCGAGCCCCTTGATCACCTGCGGCGGCATGGACGACGACGATGAGCGGATGAAGCGCAGCGGATTGGCCTTGATCACATCGACGTTATTCGCGGCGCGAGACAGTATCGCCTGATGCATGGTCGGCACCGCGGTGTACCAAGTGGGATTTACGTCGGCCATCCAGGAGAAGAATCTCAGGGCGTTGAAACCAGTCGTGCAGCACACTTCCCCGCCGGCGGACAACGGCGCCAGGATGCCCGCGATCAGGCCGTGAATATGAAACAGCGGCATGATGTTGAGCCCGCGGTCCGAGGCGGCAAATGCCAGGGTCTGCCGAACATTGCGCGCCGAAGCGCATACGTTGCGCTGTGCCAGCGGCACGATCTTCGGGCGCGAGGTTGTTCCGGAGGTGTGCAGGACCAGGGCGATGTCGTCCACAGATGCCGGACCCGGGCGTGTCGGCATAGACGCAGTGTGACCTTCGGGGAACATGAGTGTGAAAGCGCCTGAGCCGCGTTCACGCGTGGTGGCAACCCGCGCGATCGGAATGCCGAGCTTGCTCGCGATATCGATCGCGGGGGACGCTTTGTCTTGCTCTATCAGCAGCAGCGTGGCGTTCAAGTCCGTCAGGTAGAACTCGAATTCGTCGGCCCGGTATCCCGGGTTCAGCGGTGCCGCCGTCGCGCCGGCCGCGACGCTCACGAATGCGGCGGCCATCTCGGGACCGTTGTCGAGCACGATCGCTACCCGGTCGTTGCGGCCGATTCCCTTCGCATTGAGCGCGCTCAGCGTATCGCGCGCGAGCTGGCGCAACGCCTGATACGTGAGCGGCGCACCGCCCGGCGTGCTCAGCGCTGTCGCGCCAGGTGCGCCCGCCTCCAGAAGCTCGAGCACGGTTGCAGGCGAGTTGCTCATGTCGACGATCCCGTGGTTGGTTCGCAATCGGAAACAGGGCAATGCCTAGGCATCGAGCGTGAGCTTCGCGTGCCGGGCATTCAGCGACTTCGCCAACAGGCTGGCGCACGCGTACACGGCGCTGATGTGAGGCGTGGGCGTCTGAGTCAATCTGCCCAGCTCGACCACCGACCCGGCCAGCGCCTCGATCTCGATCGGCCGCCCCTGCTCGACGTCCTGCAGCATCGAAGTCTTGTGCGCGCCGACTTTCTCCGCACCTGCAATCCTGCGCTCGATGCTGACGCGAAAGCTGACGCCGAGCTTTTGGGCGATCGCCTCGGCCTCACTCATCATCTGCGTCGCCAGGTCGCGAGAGAGAGGGAACTGACAGATGTCAGCCAAGGTGGCGTGCGTCAGCGCACTGATCGGGTTGAAGCTCAGATTGCCCCAGAGCTTGAGCCAGATCTCGCTGCGGAGGTCTTTTGCTATGGGCGCTTTGAAACCGGCCTTGGTGAAGCTCGCCGCGACGGCCTCGATGCGCGGCGTGGTCGAGCCATCGAGCTCTCCCAGCGTGAAACGGTTGCCCTCGACGACCTGGACCACTCCGGGCGAGACGAGGTTCGCAGCCGGATACACTACGCTGCCGATCACTCGCGCGGTATCGATGCTGCGCGCAATGCTGCCATCGGGATCGGCGGAGAGGACCGGCGTTCCATCGTACTGCCCGCCGTGCTTGTGAAAGTACCACCACGGAATTCCGTTCTGCATCGTAACGACGCTGGTCTGCTCGTGGCAGAGGTGAATCAGATCGGGAGCGACCGCGGCGACCTGGTGCGCTTTCAGCGTCAACAGTATGACGTCCTGAGGGCCCGCATCGCTCATTCTCTCGAACGCGCGCGCGCCCTGGGCACGCAGGTCGCTGCCGTCCTCCAGGATCAACTTCATCCCGTCGGCGCGAATGGCTGCGAGATTGGCGCCGCGCGCGATGAACGTGACGTCCTCGCCCGAGTGAGCCAGTCTGACACCCAGGTAGCCTCCGATCGCGCCTGCGCCCACGACGGCGATCTTCATGATGCGTTGCGTGAAAGTCGACTCATATATATCGGTTGGAGAGCGTGCCTACTCCATCGATGACGACATCCACGGTCGCGCCGGCGGGTATCGACCCTGCGCCCACCGATGTCCCGCACGAGATGATGTCCCCTGGACACAAAGTCAGATCCCGCGAAATAAGGCTCACCAGCTGCTCGGGAGAAAAGATCATGTCCCCCACCGGATAGTTCTGCCGCTCTTTGCCGTTCACGAACGTGCGGACCACCAGCTCTGCCGGGTTCACATCCGTCGCGATGACCGGGCCGAACGGTCCGAAGCCGTCGAAGCTCTTGGCCCGTGTCCATTGAGCGAAGCTCGGGTCGGTTTTCAGCAACTCCACTGCGGTGATATCGTTCACGCAAGTGTAGCCGAAGACGTAGTGTGCCGCGTCGACGAGGGCAATGTTCCTTCCCTGTTTGCCGATGACGACGCCGAGCTCGCCTTCGTAAAGCACGCGCCCCGAATAAGACTTCGGCGCCGGGACCTCCGTCCCATGGGCGCAAAAACTATTTGCCCCCTTGATGAAGAACAGCGGCTCCGCCGGGATGTCCAGCGAGAACTTGGCTGCCGCCGCATGGAAGTTGTTCCACAGCGCGATCATCTTCGTCGGCGAGCAAGGCGTCTCCCAATGAACATCGGCCAGCGCAATCAGATCCCCGGTGGACTCGTATGCCCCAAACATCTCGCCGCGGCACACGCGCACTGCGTCGTCTTCGATGAAACCGAAGCCGATAGTCTGCTCCCGCGAGAACCTCAGCCAGCGCACGTCACTTGCTCCCCTCCCTCATCCACACGCGCAGCGGTTTCAGCACTACGAAACCGCCAGCGCCGCCACGAACTCGCTGCGCCATCCGCCGCTCGAGTCCGGGCTTTGGAAGCCGGGCTGGTACCGAATCCATTTCTTGATCCCCCCTTCGACGTTCGGGGACGTTTTCTCGTCCGACCGGCACACGGCAACTGCTTTTTCTG
>DASQOO010000210.1:0-8293 GCA_035644435.1 Steroidobacteraceae bacterium
GCAACCCTCGACGCCATCGCAGGCCCCGTAGCTCTCGATTCTGCTGTCAGAACGTTCTCGAGTCTCGTCGCGCGCAGTCGACTCAAGGGACGCACCACCGGCAACGCGCTCACGATCACTGGCCGACTGGCAGATCCGTGCGTGCGCTACGACGCCATCTGGGTGATGGGCCTGCATACCGCGGCCTTGCCCGGGCCTTCGCGACCCGATCCGTTCATCGCGCAGTCGCTACAGAGCGCCGCGGGGATTCCCGAGGCGACGGCAGCCGGAACCCTCCAACACGCCCGCACTGTGATCCACGGCATTCTCGGCGCCGCGCCGCGAGTCATCGCGAGTTGGCCGCAGCGCCTGGCGGACGCAGACTCAGAGCCGAGTCCACTGATCGCAGCGCTCCCCGCTGTTGCAGCGGCCGAGAGTCACCACAGTAAGCCGGGCTATGTGCAGCAGATCTTCAACTCACGCCTGCTGGAGACGCTGCACGACGAACAGGCGCCCGCGATTGCGACTCCGGCGCAACTGCGCGGTGGGGCCACGGCGCTGCAACTGCAATCACAATGTCCGTTTCGCGCCTTCGCGCAGCATCGCCTGCGCGCCGAGCGCCTGGAGCGCCCGCTCCCCGGGATCGATCCACGCACGCGCGGCAGTTTCATCCACCGCGCACTCGATGTGCTTTGGGGCGACCTCAAGGATCACGCGACGTTGCTGCACCAATCAGCCGATGAACGCCACGCGCTCATCGACGCAGCGATAGCGAGTGCACGTGCGGAGGTCTTCGGGCGATCCGAGCGCTGGCCAGCGCCACTCATCGCGCTCGAATGTGCGCGGCTGGAAGCGTTGCTCGGGCTTTGGCTCGAAGTCGAGAGGGAGCGGGCGCCGTTTCAGGTGCTCGACGTGGAGCAGCGACTGCAATGGAGCCAGGCCGGTCTGACATTCACCTTGCGGATCGATCGCGTCGATCGGCTGGACGACGGCCGGACTTTGCTCCTCGACTACAAGACGGGCGAGGCGAATGCCAAACGCTGGCTCGGCGATCGACCCGAAGAGCCGCAGATGCTGCTGTATGCGACAGCCCTCGACCCCGCGCCGGGGGCGGTTAGCTTCGGACTCCTCAACGCGGAAGGATGCAGCTTCGATGGCCTCAGCTCCCTCCCGCCGACATTGGCAGGTCTCGAGGTGGTCGCAGACTGGCCGGCACAGCTGGCGAGCTGGCGCAAGGTGCTGGAGCGCCTTGCCCTCGCGTTTGCGGGTGGCGATGCGCGCGTCGATCCGCTGAGTCGCCTGACCTGCGATCGTTGCCATCTGCATGCCCTGTGCAGGATCGATGAGGTTCGGGCGCAGCGCTGGAGTGCGGCGGGTAATGACTGACTGGCAACCCGACGCCGAGGCCCGCGTCGCGGCGCTGGATCCGCTGCGCTCGTTCGTGGTGCAGGCACCGGCGGGCTCCGGCAAGACCGGGCTGCTCGTGCAACGTTTCCTGCGGCTGCTGAGCACTGTCGAGGCGCCCGAGCAGATTGTCGCATTGACCTTCACTCTCAAGGCGGCTGCCGAAATGCGCAGCCGCGTCTTGCGAGCGCTGCGCGAAGCGGACCAGATCGATGCGGATGCGAGCGAATTCAGCCGGCAGACCCGCGAGCTCGCGCGCCTGGCGCGCCAGCGTTCGGATGCTCTCGGCTGGAACCTGGCGCTGCATCCCAGTCGCCTGCGAATTCAAACGATCGATGCGTTCTGCCACTCGCTCGCGGCGCGGCTGCCGCTGCTCGCGCGTGCGGGGGCCGAACTGGTCGTCAACGACGAGCCGGAACCGCTGTACGCGAGTGCTGCACGCCGGACTCTCGGGCTGATCGAGGAACGCGAACCCATAGCAGCGTTGCTGCTCACGCTGCTCGAGCATCGCGACAACCAGCTGCTGCAGACCGAGGAGCTGCTGGTCGAGATGCTTGGCCGGCGCGAACAGTGGCTGCCTTTCGTGGTGGGCAAGCGGGGCGAGGCACTGCGCCAGCAGCTGGAACGCACTCTGCAACTCGAGATCGAGGCCCATCTGCAGGGCCTGGCGGCACTCTGGCCGGCAGAGGCATGGGCTGGGACGGTAGCGCTCATGACGTCCCCAGCTCTGACGGGCTCGGTGAAGCGACCGAGTGGGGCTGCGAGGCTTGGCACCACGTTTCTCGATCTGCCGCTCTGGCGGGAGCTGGCTGCGCTGCTCTTTACCACTAACAACGAGTGGCGAAAGAGGCTCGATGCGAAGAGTGGCCATGCGACTGCGGCCGCTGTCGAACTCGGCCGCCAGTTGATCGCGCAACTGAAATCGGTGCCGCGGCTGCGCGAGCAGCTCAAGGAGGTGCGCCGCCTGCCGCCGCCGCAGTTCAGTGACTCACAGTGGCGGGTCGTCGAGGCGTTGCTGGAAGTCTTACGCACCGCCGCCGCGCAGCTCGAGCTCGTGTTTCGCGAGACCGGAGAAGTGGATTTCCCGGCCTTGATCCAGGCAGCCGTCAACGCGCTCGGCGCGCCCGAAGAGCCCGGCGACCTGGCGCTGGCACTCGACTACCGGTTGCGGCACCTGCTGGTCGACGAATTCCAGGACACCTCGTTCAAGCAGATCGAATTGCTCGAGGCGCTGACGGCCGGTTGGGTCGAGGGCGACGGCCGGACGCTCTTCTGCGTCGGCGACCCGATGCAGTCGGTCTATCGTTTCCGGCAGGCGGAAGTCGGCTTGTTCCTGCGCACCCGCGATCACGGCCTCAACAGCATCCGGCCCGGCGTGTTGCAGCTCACGCGCAACTTCCGTTCGCACCGCAGCCTGGTCGAGTGGTTCAACACAGCGTTCGCGCAGGTATTGCCCGAAGCGGACGACCTCACGCGCGGCGCGGTGCGCCACGTTGCGAGCGCCGCGGGACGCGATGCAGCGGGCGCTGCTGCGGTTCATGTGCACTGCGCTTTCACGCCCAGCTGGCGCGATGAAGCGACGTGCATCGGCGACCTGGTCGCCAGTCGTTACGTACCTGGCGCGAAGCGCACGATCGGCATCCTGGTGAAACAGCGCCGGCATGCGATCGAGATCCTCGCGGCGCTGCGCGAGCGCAAGCTCCCTTTCCAGGCGATCGAGCTCGAAACGCTCGAAAGCCAGCCGGTGGTACGCGACCTGATGGCGCTCACGCGCTCGCTCCTCCATCTCGGTGATCGGGCCGCATGGCTGGCCGTGCTGCGATCGCCGCTGTGCGGACTGACACTCGCGGATCTCGCGGCGCTGACACGCGATGACGAGCGTTCAAGCTGCTGGGAATTGCTGAATCAAGCGGGGCGTCTCGATGCGCTTTCCGCAGACGGTGCACGCAGGGCGCACGCCCTGAAGGCGATCATGCAGCAGGCACTGGAGAAGGTGCGACGAGAATCGCTGCGCGACTGTGCCGAGCGAACCTGGCTCAGCCTCGGAGGGCCCGCCGCGCTCGCTGAACCGCGCGCGCTTGAAGACGCCTACGCGTTTTTCGAGCGGCTGACGGAGCTGGCGACGCGCGATGCTCTCGAGTCGGGGCCCGCGTTCGAGGTGGGGTTCGCCGACCTTTATGCGCGGCCGGACCCATCCGCCGGACCGCAGATCCAGGTCATGACGATCCACCAGGCCAAGGGACTGGAATTCGACATCGTCGTGATTCCGCGCCTCGGCGATGGCAAGAGTGCTGCGAACGAGCCGGTGCTGCGCTGGCTGGAGATTCCGCGCGCGGTGGGGGAGCCCGGACTGCTGCTGGCGCCGATCGGGGAGAAAGGCTCCGAAGAAGATCCACTGTTCGAGTACCTCAAGCGCCGCGAAAGAGAACGTGAGACCTTCGAACGCGCCCGCCTGCTGTACGTCGCAGTGACTCGCGCCGCGGACGAGCTGCATCTCTTCGGGCACTTGAGACTGCGAAAAGACCGCGACGGTGAGCCGGGCGAGCCGGAGGCGAACTCCTTTCTCTCTCTGCTCTGGCCGGCCGTCGCCGAGCGATTCGAGCGGGCGTTCGAGGAGCGCGAGATCACGAGTTGGGACGGTGGCATGGGTGGCGAGCCGGCACCTGCGATGATCAGCAGGCTCACCGCAACCTGGTCCTTGCCGTCGCCGCCGCAGGGGATTGCTGTGGGTGGCGCAGAGCCGGTCGAGGCGGGCACGCTGGCCCGGCCCGAATTCGATTGGGCGAGTGAGACCATCCGGCGCGTGGGTACGCTCGTACACCAGGAACTCGAAGCGTGGTCGCTCCAGGGCGTGCTGCCGGAGCCCGAAGTACTGCGCTCGCGTGCGGGGAATGTCCGGCGTCGGCTGCAAGCGAGCGGTGTTCCCGCGGACCGACTGGAGGCTGCGGTCGGTCGTGTGATCGAAGCGCTGCTTCGCAGCCGTGCCGATACCCGCGGCGCATGGATCTTCGCGCCCGCGCATCGCGAAGCCCGCAGCGAGTTCGCCCTGACCGGGGCTGTTGACGGCGAGCTGGTGCGCGTCGTGATCGATCGCACTTTCCTCGACGAGAGCGGCCGGCGCTGGATCATCGACTTCAAGACCAGCAGTCATGAGGGCGGCGACCGTGAGGCGTTTCTCGACCAGGAAGTGGAGCGCTATCGCGCCCAGCTCGAGCTGTACGCGCGCCTGCTCGGGCCCGAGCGGCCGTCCGAGTTGCGGATCGGTCTGTACTTTCCGCTCATCGGCGGCTGGCGCGAATGGACCCCTGGAGAAAATCCTCAGTAGGTGCCGGCGAGGGAGAAGGGACGACGGCCCTGCGCATCGGGAGCGCCGAGAAACCGCAACGTATCCGCGACTGCCTGCGAAGCGCCGGCGCGTGGCGCGACCAGGCCCTCGACCACATAACTGCGATCCGCTGCGAGCGTCACGGTGCCGGTGACCTGCATCGGACCCTCGAGGTCCTTTAGCTGGCCGACCAGCTTGCCGTCGCGCGCCGAGGTGGCATCGAAGGTAACGCCGTAGCTGCCGATCGCGGCGCCATTGGGAGGAGGGGCTTTCAGGGCGCGCAGCTCGATCGTTCCGAGCGCGCGCGGTGTCGATTGTGGCCCGATCTCCAGGCTCTGCAATTGCGCGCGCACGACACCCAGCCAGCCGCGTGGCGCGATGCCTGCCGGAAGGGCAACGAGAGGCAGATGAATCTCGAGGCTGCGCGCCTCGTAGCGACCGCCGAGTCCCAGTGCAATCCGGCCGCGCGCCTGCCCGTCGCTGCGGATCAACTCGGCATCGAATGCCACGCGGCCGCGAAACAGGTGCAAGGGATGAAACTTCCAGCGCAAGCCGCCGAGCGCCTGGCCCTTCACCGTCAGCGAATCCGTGCTGCCATTCCAGATCGTACCGCTGGTCATCCCGACTGCGACCGACGCGGGCAGCAACGCGGTCACGACGCTCGCGGGCACGATCGCGAGCAGGGTCACGAGGAAAGCGGCAACGCCCGCTGCAATCAGCGGCAGGGCCTTGCGCACGTTCACCCTTTCCGCATGATCAGGCTGGCGTTGACGATGCCGGTGCGGGAAGTGCGGTCCACGGTGGCCGATTCGACAATCAGCCCGTGGCTGCTGGCCAGATCGCCCAGCCAGGCCACGATGACATCGAACGGTGCAGACTCGAGCCGCACCCGGATGCCGCCGGTGCCACTCGGCTGCGAGTCCCGAAGCGCCGCAGCGAGACCCGCCGCGCGCGCGGTTTGATCGACGATGACGACGAGAGACGCGTTTGAAGCCTGCACTGGACCGGCAGCACGCAACTCGTCGGCGACGCTCTGCATCCAGGCGAGGTCATTGCGCTTGCGCTCTACGCGCTGCTCAGCACTGTTCGCGACGGAGTAGAGCGGGAACACGCCGAGAGCGAACAGCAGCAGCAGCGCAGCCGCGATGCCACCCCAGGTCACCAGCCGACGCTCACGCTCGGAAAGCGAAGCGAGCCAGGCGTTGAGCTTGTCCCACAACTCGCTCATGACCCGCCGCGTCCCTTGATCTGGATTCGCCCTTCGACGCCGGTGTCACGCGCATTCGATGACTGCAGCTCCGCCTGCAGTCCGCGTTCGGTGACCACCCGCCGCAGGTGATCGAGGCTGTCGACATCACGCGCGCCGACTCTGAGATCGACGACCGAGCCACGGAAGCTGAAAGCCTCGAGCGAGGTCTCCGGCACCTGCGCCACGGCCTGGCCGATGGTGCTGAGGATATCGAGGAGGTTGCTGGTCTGTCCGCTGCTCGAGCCGTGCAGCGCGGTCAGGCGTGTCTCCATGCGCCGGCGCGCATCGACGGCGTTCTGTTCGCCGGGCATCGCCTCGCGAAAGACTTGCTCGATCGAGCTGTCGAGCGCTTTTTCCGTGCCCTTGAGATGCCAGATCTCGATGCCCTTGCCAAACAGGTTCAGAGCGAAGAAGCATCCGGCGAGGGTCGCGGCGACTCGCCAGGCGCGCCACCGGTCGCCCGCCTTGGTATGCAGCGCAAACTCCCCTTGCAGCAGGCTGAGAGGTGGAGCGGTGAGCGCCTGCTGTGCGAGCAATGGCAGGGGCCCGTCGGGCAGGAGTTGAACTTTGAGGCCCGCCAGGCGCTCGCGCCACGGGTCGATCGACGCCTGGTGCGCGTGCCAGTCCTGCTGCGTGACGTAGAGAAGGACGTGGCTCTCGGCTGTCAATGCGGCGAACTCCAGTGCTTCGCTCAACGGTTCGATGTTGAGAGTGACTGGCGGCTCGCCGGCGCGACGTACGTACAGCAGGTCGTTATCGATCATCAGTACGACCTGCCCCGGGTTGAGAGGCACGGCCGCGCTGTCGGCGTAGACGGCATCGGGCGAGATCTGAGCGGCGCGCAGCAACTCCAGCCATTCGACCAGTCGCGCGCGCCGCACGGCGGCGATGGGTGTGCCCGCTTGCGTGGCGACTGGTTTGCCAAGCGCGAAGTACATGCCCTCGATCTCGTCGGCGATATGTTCCTCGAGGGCGAAGGGGACGACCTGCAACAGGCGTGCGCCGCCGCGCACGGGCAGCTCCGGCTGGGCATGCAACACCTCGATGCCGGGAATGAGCGCTACGACCCGGCGACCGATCGCGACAGGTGCTGCCAGCGATAGCGGCCCGGATTGCACGCCGCTCAGCCGGCCGCCATTCGCGTCCACGAGTATCCAGCTCGCTGGCACTTCCGGCCGCGACGCCAGGCGAATGATGAGTGTGTCTGCCATTGTCGGGAGCGCCAGTACCTATTCGGTCGCGAGAGTGCGCATCACCGGTCGCACCAGGTGTGTCGTCTCGTCGCGGCGCAACAGACTGTACAGAGTCATCTGCGAGGTGCCAATAGTGACCAGCGCGGTGACGCGAAAGTAAGAGGTCTTGTCGTCGATGTATTGCGTCAGGGTCTGAGAGCCCTCGCCGTGAAAGGAGTTCTGCAGATCCTGGGGAGTCGGAAAACAGTGGTCGCTGCGCTGCTTCGCGAGGCTCTGCTCATCGAGACTGAATTCGCGCGTGCCATCGCTCAGCGCATCGATCACCGCGCCCGGTGCCGTGCAGACATTGATCTTGGTTCCGATCGGCAGGGCGGTGACGTAGGGCTTGAGTTTCTGGTAGCGCTCGACGCCGAAGTCGGGCAGCGCAAGTAGTTCGCTGGTACTCGTAATTGGCCCGTTCGCGGCGCGGTAAGGCGGAGTCTGCGAGGTGTAGACGTTGTCTTCCGCACCTTCCGGAAATTGCGGTTGCGTATCCGCATCCAGCCAGTCAGCAAGAATGTCCGCCCACTTCGGCTCCAGCTCGAGCTCGGCGAGGAGGTTGCGAAACTGCCGCAACGCCTCCGGATCCACGGTGCCCAGTGGCGTGATGAGGTTGTTGAGGTTGAAACGCCCCTGCAGGTCCTCGACGAAGCCCTCGACCTGTCCGCCGTCGACGGGGATCGGGGGAATCGGCGTCGCCCAGCGTTCGCCGGGAAAATCGGTCTTGGAATTGTCGGCGTCGTCCTTGAGATAGGAGGCCGCCCACGCTTCGGCACCCAAGCCGACGAGGAAGGCCTGATCGAGCGACAGGATGGCGCTGCTGCGACGCTGTTCCAGCGCGCTGTCAAAACCAATCTGGGTCGCGAGTATCGTCGCGAGCGCCACGATGAGGATGGCTGTGATCAGCGCCACGCCACGTTGCTGCCTGGCGGTCCGAATGGAACGTAACGCGCTCAATCGTCCACCTCGATGAGCCGCGTGATCTCGCCGAAGTCCTCGAGCTCGAGCGTGATCTCGACCGCCAGCGGTCGCAGCCGCGTCGCTTGTGCAGGAGGGGCGTTCAACGGCGGCCACTGCTCCTGCCATTGCTGCTGGCTGTCCATG
>DASQOO010000211.1:0-2051 GCA_035644435.1 Steroidobacteraceae bacterium
GAACGGTGTCAGCCTGCGACGATTTCTTTTGTGACCCGGTGCGATCAGAACTGGTTCTTCCACTGCCGCAGCGCGGCGAAGACTCCGGCCGGATCGCTCACGCGCTTGCCAAAATACTTGTTCGCGGATTCGATGACCGCGGGCCGCGTCACGCGCAGAAATGGGTTGGTCGCCTTTTCGCGTCCTATCGTCGAGGGCAGGGTAGGCAGGTTGTCGCGCCTTGCCTGAGCGTCGCTCACCTCGCGCTCGAGCAGCGCGGAATTATCCGGTTCGACGGCCTTGGCGAAGCCGATGTTCGCCAGGGTGTACTCGTGGCCGCAGTAGACCAGCGTGTCCTCGGGCAGCGCCGCGAGCTTCTGGAGCGACGCGTGGAGCTGCTGGGGCGTGCCTTCGAATACGCGCCCGCACCCGCAGGCGAACAGCGTATCGCCACAGAACAGCATGTTTGAACCATAATAGCCGATGTGCGCGCGCGTGTGCCCGGGGATGTCGAGCACCTCGAACGACACGCCCAGTTGCTCGACGGCGATCCGGTCTCCGCCGCCGACCGGATGGGTGAGCGTGGCGATCGGCTCGCCGCGCGGTCCGTACACCGGAACCGCGTAAGTTTCCAGAATCTCCGCGATGCCTCCGACATGATCCTGGTGATGATGGGTGGCGAGGATCGCGACCAGCTGCAGCTTTTCGGCCGCGAGATAGTCCAGTACCGGCCGGGCTTCGCCAGGGTCGACTACGGCCGCGCAGCGCGCGTTGCGCAGCGTCCAGACGTAGTTGTCCTTGAAAGCCCGCAAGGGGATGACTTGGAATCCGTTATCCGGCATATTCGTGCATTCGTCCGGCGGCCCGCGCCCGCGTCCCCTCATCAGCCAAGGTAGTCGTGCTGCAAGCTGCGCAAAACTCAATGCTAGCCGATTGGTTCGAGACTCCCAAGGGCGGCTACGTCCTCGCCTGGGAGCGCGGGCAGTTCGATGCGGCGGTCGAGGACGTGTTCGGCTACAACGCGGTGCAGCTCGGACTTCCGGGCCTGGACTTCCTGCGCGAGTCGCGTATCCCGCTCAAGGTCCGCGCCGGGCTCGAGCCGGGCTGCGGTCTGCGCTCCGAGCCGGTGCAATTGCCGCTCGCGTCGCAGAGCATCGACCTGCTGGCCTTGCCGCACGTGCTGGAATTCAGCGCTCAACCTCACGCGCTCCTGCGCGAGGCCGAGCGCGTCCTGCGGGCCGAGGGCAGCATCGTCATTTCCGGATTCAATCCCCTGTCGCTGTGGGGTGCGGCGCGCGCGCTCGGCTGGGAGCGGCGGCAGGTTCCCTGGTGCGGGAGGTTCATCGGCCTGCTGCGGCTCAAGGATTGGCTCGCGCTGCTCGGCTTCGAGCTGACAGGCGGTCGCTTCGGCTGCTACGCCCCGCCGTTCTCCCAGCGGCGGTGGCTCGAGCGCTTCAGTTTCATGGAGAAGGCGGGCGACCGCTGGTGGCCGATCTGCGGCGCCGTCTACGTCGTTCGAGCGATCAAGCGCAATGTGGGCGTGCGCCTGGTCATGCCGGAATGGCGCGACAAACGCGCCGCCAAAAAAGCGCTGGCTCCGGTGACGCAGAGGCAAAACGGACTGCATGCCGAAAAGCGCGAGCAGCGCTGAGGTCGTGCGCATTTACACGGACGGTGCCTGCAAGGGCAATCCTGGGCCGGGAGGCTGGGGCGCCATTCTGCAAATGGACGGTGAGGAAAAGGAGCTGTTCGGCGGCGAACGGCAGACGACCAACAATCGCATGGAACTTACGGCGGTCATTCGTGCGCTGGAAGCGCTGAAGCGCCCGTGCCGGATCGAGGTCTACACAGATTCGCAGTACGTGCAGAAGGGCATCAGCGAATGGCTGCCCGACTGGAAGCGCCGCAGCTGGCGCACCGCCGACAAAAAACCCGTGAAGAACCTGGACCTGTGGCAGGAGCTCGATCGCCTCGCCGGGGCGCACCGCATCGCCTGGCACTGGGTCAGGGGCCACGCCGGACATCCGGAAAACGAGCGCGCGGACGAGCTCGCGAATCGCGGCGTGGAAGAA
>DASQOO010000212.1:0-12542 GCA_035644435.1 Steroidobacteraceae bacterium
AAAATATGCTCTTTGCCAGATCAATCCCGACAGTAGTAACTTGAGCCATGGGACTTCCCCTCTCGAAAAGATTGAACACGCAACTCAATCCTGGCACTTCCTTGTCGCCTCGGGACGGGGAAGTCCCTTACATTCGTTAGATGCCAGCAAGAATGCGCCTCGTGACGACTCTCTTATCGGCGGTGCTTAGTGCTGCTGTAGTCGCGGCAGTATTGCCCGAATGGTACGAGGTTAAAGGTGGCACCTGGGTCGTGGATGACGCGACTGTTACTGCCATGAAACAAGACATCCAATCTGCGGTTCGCGCTCTCGCAGGCTCAAGGTCCGAGCGCTTCCCACCTTGGACTGACTACACTTTTCAGTACCAAGGGCAAGGGTCTGAAGCATCGACATATGTCCTCGTCAATGCATTTTGCAACTCCTGGGGTTTGAAGGACCTAACCGCCTCGTTCGTAATGGTCAAGGATGGTGGCGAGTGCTACTTCAAGGTGAGGTACGACCCACGGACTCATAAGTTTCTTAACCTTCTTGTGAATGGCTCCGCCTAGCAGGCTGGCATCTGACAACGCGTTGGAGCAGAACGCGGACGTTAGGCCGCAGAGAGAACACCTTGAAGCGCACGTGGACGATCATCGGGGTACGCGATGTGCCGAGCAGCTTCCGGTGGTACCAGGCACTCTTCGGCCAGGCGGAAACTCGTCCGGAACATTCCGATTTCGGCTCGATTCTTGACTCGGATGGAACTGTCTTGCTCTGTCTACATCAGTGGGGGGTTGAGGACCATCCCTCTCTGTTGAGTCCCGACCGCGGTTCGCCTGGTAACGGCCTCCTCTTGTTCTTCCGCGTCGACGATTTCGACTTGGCTCTGCGCCGAGCCCGCGCACTGGTCGCTGGTCTCGAGGAGGAGCCGCATGTGAACCCAAACACTGAGACTCAAGAGTTTTCACTCCGAGATCCGGATGGGTACTACGTTACGATTAGTGCGCTATCTGCGGCCTAACAACCGGCTGCAGCGGTCCGGAGAGGGATAAAGTGCCAGCATCCAGCAGCCGGCCGCTGAGCCGGGACGTTATGCCGCAATGAACTACCCTGGAGGTTCGTGGTGTCTTACGTCGATCGCCACCTGAATCCCGGAGAGCGGGTCGTACATCGCACAACTCTCCATCCGATCATCTTTGTCGCCGGCGGACTACTCGCGGCATTGTCTCTCATGTTCTTTGCCGCTGCCGACTTAGCTGCGATTGGTGGAGTCATTCTCCTGACCGCGCTGGTCATGCTTGGTGCTGCATGGCTCCGCTTCGCCAACAGTGAGTTTGCCGTCACCAGCTCGCGCGTTGTCATCAAAGTGGGCTTAATTAGCAGGCGCACTCTCGAACTTCAGCTGTCAAAGGTCGAAGCGATCGCTGTCGATCAAGATCTGCTGGCGCGCGTCATGGACTACGGTACGCTTGTTGTTGGTGGTACCGGTGGAACTAAGGAGGCCTTCAAGTACATCAAGGCGCCGCTCGCCTTTCGAGGTGCTGTGCAGCATCAGACAGAGCTCTCGAACAGAGTGGTGGTTGCTTCGGCAGCTCCCATGCCAGCAGCGCAGACCGCTGAGACTCGGCAGGAGCGCGAGTGCCCCTACTGCGCGGAGCGCATTCTTGCCAAGGCAACGCGCTGCCGCTTCTGTGGACAGACTGTCACTCCTACTCCCTAGTCTGTGGGTCAATGCGGCATGACTCAGCGGCGCGCCGCTCAACGCGGACTCTAAGGACTTTCCCCTCGTGTCAACTCTTCTGCGCGCGTACGTTGCGTGAGCGAAGCGAGAAGGTCGGACTGCGAGTCTTCACAGCGTCCGGCGGCTGAGCCGGGACGTTAGCGCCCAAGTTGGAGAATGCGAAATGGACGAACTTGATCACGGCAGCCTTCTTTGTGTGCGGTGTGATGATTTGCCTTGGAAGCCTTCAACGTTCGCCGCTGGACTATCCGTCAAAGATGTTGCGGTTACTGGCGGCCTGGAAATGCAGATTCTTCGCTTCGAGCCCGGCGCACGACTTCCTCTCCATAAGCACGAATGCCCGGAGTTCATCTATGTTCTTGAAGGTGAACTCATCGTGGCCGGCCAACGCCTAAGCTCGGGGTGGGCCAGCGTGGCTAGCGTAGGATCTGTGCATTCTGACGTTCACTCGGAAACAGGCTGTGTACTCGTGCTCGTCGATCGCCCTCTATAGAGCTCACGTGGCGCTGGGCGCTAACATCTCGGGTTGGAGCAAACGCGCGGCCTGCAGCTTCGGTGAGGTAACAGGGATGTCGAGATTGTCGATCAAGTGCCTCCGGTTCGCGCTGTCGACGCAGTGAACCGCCCCGCTTCAGCACAACATCGAAGTGGTTTGCCACGAACCCGAGGCCTAACCCTTCGTTGGGCCGCGCAATCCAGCGAGTACTCATGACCAAGAAGCTGAGAGACGGCGCGACGTGCAAAGTGGTCGCAGGTACCCACAAGGGTAAATCGGGCACGGTCCGAGACCTCAACACGAGCAAGACCGGCCACGTGACAATCACCGTCGTGCAGAAGAACGGTAACTGTTTCAAAACTCTTGCCAAGAACGTTGCGGTCCAGCGCCTGCCTAAAAACGATAGCTGAGCTCGCCGAACAGAGTCGGGTCACTGCTGCCGTCCGCGTCCGGGTGCGTAAGCGGCATCGCCACTTCGAGATATCCGCTGATCTTCTCGCCCTGGCGCGCAGCGCCGATGCCGGTCGTGGCCGCTGACTCGCGACCGCCGGTGTCCTGCTTCCAGGTCGCGCCGAAGTCGTAGAAGCCGTAGACCTGCGTCTTGCCTATCACACTCGAGGCACCCGTGAGATCGCGTCGCAGTTCGATCTTGGCGCCGAGACCCTGGTCGCCGGCGATTTCCGGCACTTCGTAGCCGCGTCCGAGACGGTCGCCGCCGATCTTGAAACGCTCGCTGTACGGCAGCACGTACCCGGTGCCCTGTGCAAACCCATCGAGGCGCACCGTCCACGCATCAGCGAGGCTCCTGAGCCAGGTCATCTGCAGGCGCACCAGTGTGAAGTCCGCGCGCCGCGGATCGTCAGCGACCGTGGCGTCGTACAGCCCGGCGCCGAATCCATCCAGACCCTGGCGCAGCTCGATCGTCATCGCGTATTGGGTAACTGTGCTCCACCGCCAGCCGAGGCGCGACTCGAGCTCGACGATGCGCAGCCGATCGTTGCGGATTTGCATGCCAGCGCGATCGATGTCGAGGTTGTCCAGATCGAGCGCAGCGGCGAACGAGGCGGTGAACGCGTTGCCGGTCCGCAGTGCATGGCTGATCGTCAGCGTTCCATGGTCGCGCCGATACAGGTCCGGAAGATCATCCGGCTCCTCCGTGGGTTCTGAATCGGACCGAAACACCATCGCGTTCGCGCGGGTGCCGCCGTGGCCGAGCGGCGTGTCCATGAAGAGGCCGACGCCGTGGTATTCGGCGTAGTCGGTCGCGGTCGCGAACAGCACGCCGACTTTTTCCTCGAGACCGAACAGGCTGTTCACGTACAGCTGCCCCAGTACGAAGGTCGGCCCGACCTCACTCGTGCCGCGGTTGCTCGCCTGCACTACGCCCTCGATGCGCTTGAAGCTGCTCTGGATCACGAGCTCGTGACCGTTGCGCTGCGCGTCGTCGGGTCGCGTCACCGCCGTAATGGACAGCCCGGGCAGGGTACGCATGCGCTGCAGCGCCTCCTGCACATCCTGGCGGCGCAACGGTCGCGAATCGCGCAGCTGCGCGCCCACCTCATCGAGCGCCTCGACGTACGGGCCACGATCGCCGCTGAACGTGACGCGCGTGATCGCGGGTTCGAAGACGTCGAACGCCAGGATGCCGCGCGCGATCAGGGCATCGTCCGCGCGAATTTCGGGGCGAGCGTAGCCATCGCTTTCGTACTTCTGCACCAGCGCCGCGAGGATCGCGCGGGCATTGTCCGCGTTGATCTTCAGGCCGAGCTGCGGGCTGTAGACCTCGAACAGCTCCGCGGACGAGTACACGCTGCAGCCGCGAATCACAGCGGCCGCGAGTAGCGGTGACTCCGCGGCGCGCGTGTGCGCCGGAATGCCGATCGAGAAAAGAATTATGACAAGCACCGCTGACAGGACGCGGGCCCACTGAGAATTTGGGCGCATCAGCCCTTGAAGAGTTGCAGCGGTCATCTTATGGAATATTCGTCGCGCTCGCGTTTTCCGCCGCGTGCATCCTCGAATATCACGGCCGCGGATGCTGCGATTCCCTTCACACAAGCGGCGCGCTCGGCTGCGTAATATCTCGGCACCTGGTACAGGGGAGATCAGGATCGTGCTGGCGATCTCAATTCCAAACCGCGGCCCACGGCCGCTTTCCTGGTCGAGCAGGCTCCTCGCCGTGCTGGCGCTCGGTGTCGCAGTTCTCGTTTTCGCCGGAGCCGCGCAGGCCACGATTCCCCAGGACGTCGTTGTGATCTCCGTCAAGGGCGACGTGAAGGTCACGATGCGTGGGACGGCGCGGCCGGTGCACACCGGCAGTGTCGTGGAGCTTCCGGCCGGCATTCGTACGGGCGCCGACGGCGCGATCGCGTTACGCCAGGGCCCGACGACTGTGGCAATTGCCGCCAACACCCAGATCGACATCCCGGCGAGCAGCGGGCTCGACGAACCGATCGATCGCGTGATCCAGCCGACCGGCAGCGCGTTCTACGACGTCGGCAAGCGGCTCGGGAAAAAGCTGCGCGTCGAGACGCCTTACCTCGTCGCCGTGATCAAGGGGACTCAATTCAACGTCGCCGTGCAGGGCGACGGCACCACGATCTCGTTGTTCGAGGGCCAGCTCGAAGTGCGGGCGCCAGACGACAGTGACGTGGTCAACATCAACGCCGGCGAGATCGCGATCCGCCACGCGACCGACAAGACCATCCGCGTGCTGCGCATGGACAAGGGCGCGCCGCCACCGACCCCTGGCGCGAGCGACAAGAGCGGCAACGGCACTTCGGGACAGGCGCGCGATCCGGGCGCGAACCTGGCACCGGGCGCAACAACGTCCGATCGACCATCCGATGAACGCAACACCACGAGACCCGGTGCAGCTGCTGTGCCCGGGCTCGGCGAACTCGCCACCACCACGCCGGGCATGGACGCTGCCGCGAATGCCCCGGGCGTGGATGCCACGATCCGACTGAGTCCGCGAGATGCGGGCGGAACCGATGCGGGACTCTCGGTGCAAGCCGGTCCTGCAGCACTCGCTGCCATGGCAGAAATTGGTTTGGATAAAGGCGTCTCGGCGAATCTCGCGATCGATGCCGGCGCGAACTTGGGTGCCGCGGTTGGAAATGTCACTGCGGATGTCGCTGGCAGCGCGAGCGTAGACCTCGGCGCAGGTAGCGTGGCCGTGGGCGGCTCGGCTGCGGTGGATGTCGGCACGGTTGCGAGCGTTGGCACTGCAGTGGATGCCGGTGTCGACCTCTCGGCTGGCACGGTCAGCACGAGCACGGTGGCGCAAGTCGCAGCCGGCCCGGTAGCAACGGATGTCAGCGCGGGCGCATCGCTCAATCTCAGCCAACCCGCCGCCACCGTCGACACGAGCATCACTGCCGGTCCTGTTGACGCGAGCGTGGGCGCTTCGCTCAATGTCGGCACGGGCACGACGAGTGTCGATCTCGGCGTCGCCGGAGTGAACGTCGGAGTCGACCTGGGCTTGGGCACGGGTGTCGGTGTGACCACGGGTTCTGACACAACCACCACTGCCGCGCCGCCACCTGCACCGGCGCCGGCACCAGGTCTTCTCGACGGGCTCAGCGGACTCCTCGGTAAACATCGGTGATGCAATTCGGCCGCCGCGCCGGTTGGCCCCTCATTGCGTTGGCTGCTTTCACGCTGGTCGCGCTGCTGCGCGCAGCTGGCGTCCTCGATAGTTTCGAAAGACACGTTGCAGATGAACGGGCGCGCTTCCTGAAGCATGAAGTTGCCTCCGATGTCGTCATCATCGGCATCGACGCACGCAGTCTTGCGGAGCTCCGGCAGTGGCCGTGGCCGCGCCGCCACCACGCCGCACTGATCGAGCGGCTGGCGCAAGCCGAACCACGTCGCCTCTTTCTCGACATCGACTTCAGCTCGCCTTCGAGCGCGGCGGACGATGCGTTGCTGGAGGACGCCTTGGCGCGCTGGCCGCACACACCCATCGTGCTGCCCGCGTTCTTTCAGCCCGCATCCGGTGCCGACTCGCAAATCGTGTTGACCGAGCCGCTCGAGCGTCTTGCGGGCCACGCAGCGCTTGCGTCGGTCAATCTGCGACCGGGATCGGACGGACTGGTGCGCACGATTCACGGTGCCTGGCGTCTAGGCGACCGAATCCTGCCCTCGGTGATTGCGCCCGAAGGTGCAGGTGCGGCGAATACAACGCGAGAACTGCCGATAGATTTCTCCATCTCGCCGGCGTCGTTCACCTTCTTCTCTTACAGCGACGTCCTGGCGGGCCGTGTCGCACCGGCAGAATTCAACGGCAAGAGCGTGTTCGTCGGCGCGACCGCGGTGGAACTCGGCGACATGGTGCCGGTGCCCGTGTATCGCAGCATGCCCGGCGTGGCACTGCTCGCGCTGGCTTCGCAGACGGTGGCGAGCGGCCTGCCGTGGTCGCCGCCCGGTTGGCTGTACCTGCTCTCGATCGCCATCCTGACCGCTGCGTGTGCCGCGCTTTTCGACCGCTTCAGTTGGCGCATGAACCTTGCCGTGCTCGCGGGCTTGGTGCTCGCGATCTGTGCCGTGTCGCTGTACGCCTATGCCGTGC
Source organism: Steroidobacteraceae bacterium (assembly GCA_035644435.1). GTDB lineage: Bacteria > Pseudomonadota > Gammaproteobacteria > Steroidobacterales > Steroidobacteraceae > DATBVX01. The sequence goes on from DASQOO010000212.1 coordinate 6,790, forward strand.
GCCAGGTGGTACTCGATGTCATGCCTGCGGCACTCGCGGCACTGCTCGCATTCGGCATGGTCACCCTGAAGTCGCTCGATGTGCAGACGCTGCGGGCACTGTTCTTTGCCGTGCGCCTGCGCCGGCGCAATGCGTTGCTGAGGAGCATCGTCGAGTCCGCCGCGGAAGGTATCCTCGGCATCGATCGGCGCGGCGCAATCCAGACGGTCAATCCTGCTGCCGCGCGCCTCTTCGGGTACGATGCCGCGGCGTTGATCGGCACACCGATCACGCGCCTCTTCCCGAGCCTGCCCGCCCTCGATGCCGAGTCGCTCGAAGCGCTCTCCGGCTCCGTATCCGAACATGATGCACTCAGCTCCGCAGGCGCCTCGTTCCCGGCCGAAGTGTCGGTGAGCCGCGTGCGGCTCAAGGACGAGATCCTCTACACCGCCATCGTCCGCGACATCAGCGAGCGCAAGGAACAGCAACGCGGGCTCGAATACCGCGCCACTCACGATCCGCTCACTTCGCTTCCCAACCGCGCCGAGCTCGCCGCGCACCTGGAACGTGCGCTCGGTTCAGTCGCGCCCGGCGAGGCCGTCGCGCTCCTGATGCTGGACCTGTGCCGCTTCAAGGAGGTGAACGACACCCTCGGGCACGATGTGGGCGATCGCGTCCTGTGCGAAGTGGCGTTCCGTTTTCAGGCGGTACTCGCGAAATGCGGTTTGGTGGCGCGCATCGGCGGCGATGAATTCACTGTGGTGCTGGAAGGACCGTGTGATCCCGCACAGACCGCGAGCGTATGCGCCCGCTTGCACGAATGCCTGCGCAAGCCGATCGAGGTCCGTGGCGTCGCGATCGATGTCGGCCTGAGCATCGGCATCGCGCTCTACCCGCAACATGCGGCCGATGCCGAGACGCTGCTGCGGCACGCCGATGTCGCCATGTACGTCGCCAAGCGCCGCGGCACTGCCTTCGAGCATTACGAGGCCGCCTACGACCAGCACAGCATTCGCAAGCTCACGATGGTGAGCGAGCTGCGCACCGCGCTCGCTGGCGAGCACCTGAATCTGTATTTCCAGCCACAGGTGAACCTGCACACCGGCCGCGCCGCGAGCGTTGAAGCGCTGCTGCGCTGGCGACATCCACGGCTGGGCGCTGTCAGTCCGGCCGAATTCATCGCAGCGGCCGAGCCCACGGATCTCATCGAACCGTTGACCGAATGGACGCTGCGCGAAGCGCTCGCTCAAACGGCGCGCTGGGGCCGCATGGGTCTCACCTTGCGAGCGGCGGTGAACCTGTCTGCACGCATGCTGCAGAACCCGGACTTCCCCGCGCGTTTACGCACGCTGCTGCAGGAAAGCGGTGTCGACCCGCGCAGCCTCGAGCTCGAGATCACCGAGAGCGCGATGCTGCACGACCCGGCACGCGCGCTGGATGTGATCCGGCGGATCCACGAGCTCGAGGTGCAGATTTCCATCGATGATTTCGGCACCGGCTACTCTTCGCTCGGCTATCTGCGCGACCTGCCGGTGCATGCGCTCAAGCTCGACAAGTCGTTCGTGATCAGCATGCATGAGCGCGCCGACGATCGGGCCATCGTCGAATCGACGGCGCAGATGGCGCGCGCGCTGCGGCTGCAAGTCGTTGCCGAAGGCGTCGAAACGGAGTGGCACGCGCGCTTCCTGGCTGGCGCCGGCTACGATCTCGCCCAGGGGTATTGGTACAGCGCAGCTCTGAGCGCGGCGGACTGCACGCGCTGGATCACGGATTTCAATTCAGGGACCGCAGCGGCACGCGACTCCGACGACGGCGACGACAACACCAGGGCGCGACGCGCGCACCTCAAGATTGCCCGCTAGGCAAGCGGCTTGCCGTCGGGCTCTCCTTCAACTTGCAGGCGCGGTCGAACACCGTTTCAGGCGCGAGGGTGCCGGCTCGAACAAAGTCGCCGCCGCCACCTTTCACCGTTCTAGATTTCCGCTCGCTCGCAACGAAGGCGTTGAATGCGCGTACATCCGCCTCGCCTACGACCGATGGGAGCTTGGCGATCGCCGCGGCCTCAAGCGCGGCTTCATCCGCCGCGATCTTGTCCATGCGATCAGCCAAGGCGATCGGGTCAGCGAGCTGCTCGCGGTCGGTACAGATCGCGATGAGCTTCGGCTGCATCGCCTCGGTGATCGCGCGGGACGCGCTCTCGGCATAGGCCTTGAGCTTTACGATGTCCTGCATGCCGACGCCATGAGAGCTCATGTGCTCAGCGATCTGGCTCTGATCACCTTCGGTAATGAGTTGGAGTTTGAGCCAAGCATCCTCAGTCGGTGTCGCCTCACGATCGGCTTCCTGCGACCACGCCAGCGGCGCGATCAGCAGGGCCAGTAAGACAAGCATTCTCTTCATTTTCTCTTCTCCTCCATGTTTTGTTAAATCGTTCCACGCGCCGTGCCGAATTATCTACATCCAGCGGCCTTTATGCACGTCAACACCATCATGCTCCTCACGGCGTCACTCCCACGATTGGGTTTTTCGTCTGACATGAGCTTTCACCTGCCGGCCACAGGCACACGGGTCACGCGCAGGATCATGGCACTCCCCAGCACGAACAATAAGGCGCAGTAGCTGAAGGCGAGCGAAGTCCCGTAGCTGGTCCAGAGAATTCCCACCACGATGCTCGACACCACGTCGCCGATGCCGTTCAGCGTCGCGAGCGTGCCGAACGCCATGCCGTGCTGAGTTTCGTCCACGAGCTCGGCACAGCAGCTGTCCTCGAGCGTCTCTTCGATCGCAACGTAGATGCCACCGAGCGCAAAGATCGCGGCCAGTGTCCAGACGTTGAGCGGCAGGACTACGATCGCGACTGCCATCAGCGCCGCCAACAGATACCCCGACGCGAGCACCCGGCCTTTCCGGTATCGATCGGCAAGCACGCCCGCCACCATGGAGAACACCGCGTACAGGACATTGTGCAGCACGTAGAGGCCCGCACCGATAGTGGCGGCGGTTGCCGCGCCCCATCGCGGTGTGAGTTTCTGGATCGCGAGCAGGATCAGCAGCGAATGCGCGAAATCGCCCATCCCGAACAGCGTCACCGCGGCGAGGAAGCGTCGCAGGCGTCCAGGCAGCGCGCGCAGGCTGGCGCCGAAGCTGATGTGCGGAACGGGGGTGCGCTGGTTCTCCCTGACCACGAAGGCCATTGCGCCTGCGGCCAGCAGCCCGGGTATGAGTGTCAGCGCGAACAGCGTCGGGTAGTCTTTGTGTACCAGCTGCAGCAGCAGTACCGCCGTGAGCGGCCCGGCGATCGCGCCGAGCGTATCCATCATGCGCTCGAAGCCGAAGGCGCGACCGTAGGTCTCCCGGGTCACAGACCCCGCGAGCAGCGCCTTGCGCACGGGCGTGCGCACGCCCCGACCGAACCACGCCGTTGCGCGCGCGGCCAGCACGTGCCACGCCGAGGTCGCCAATCCAAAGGCCGCGGTTCCCAGCGCGGTGACGATGTAGCCGGCGACGGCGATAGGTTTGCGACGTGGCAGGCGATCGGTGTAGTAGCCCGACGCGAGCTTCGCGAAACTCGACAGACCGTCAGAGACACCCTCGATCAGTCCGAGCCAGGCCGCAGCGACTCCGAGCGTCGCGAGCAGCGCGGGCATCACCGTGGTGGCAACTTCGTGCGACCAGTCGCTGAACAGCGATGCGAGGCCGATGCCGATGACGGTGCGATTCAACCATGGTGTGCGCGCTTGCGAAGTCACGTTGCCCGCGGCGCGGCCCGAATCGCGGACGAGTCCGTTACCAGCTGCCGGTATTCTTCATCGAGGCCCATGGCTCGCGCGGCGCAAGCGATGCGCCCTTCTGCAGCAGCTCGATCGAGATGCCGTCGGGCGAACGGATGAAGGCCATGTGGCCGTCGCGCGGCGGGCGATTGATGGTGACGCCCTGGTCCATCAGGCGCTGGCAGAGCGCGTAGATATCGTCGACGGCGTAGGCGACATGGCCGAAGTTGCGCCCGCCCGGATATGGCTGCGGATCCCAGTTGTAGGTGAGCTCGATCTGCGCGTCTTCGTCGCCGGGCGCTGCGAGAAACACCAGCGTGAAGCGTCCCTTCTCGTTCTCCATGCGCCTGAGCTCCTGGAGTCCCAGCTTCTTGCAATAGAAGTCGAGCGACTGCCCGAGATCGGTGATGCGCAGCATGGTATGCAGGTATTTCATGTTCAGAACATCTCCGATTCACCCGGTTCCTTGATATCGGTCTTGTGGCGCGACGGAATGTGATCGCCGGTGATCATGTCCTCGTAAGTCTGCCCGGGCCCGACCATGGGATACACACCCGCGTCCGGATCGATCATCACTTCGAGGAACGCCGGGCCGGCAAAGTTCACGAACTCGTCGATCACCGCCGGCACGTCTTCCTTGCGATCGAGGCGCCGCGCGAAGCAGAAGCCATCGGCCTGCGCTGCCTTCACGAAATCCTTCTTGTGCAGGGACTTGTCGCTCGCGCTCAGCCGTCCCTTGAAGAACAGCTTCTGCCATTGCTTGACCATGCCGTCGCCGAAATTGTTGAGCACCACGACCTTCACCGGCAGATCGTAGGTGGTCACGGTCTCGAGCTCGCCGATGTTCATGCGGATGCTCGCATCGCCATCGATGTCGATCACCAGGCGGTCGCGCTGCGCGACCTGCGCGCCGATCGCGGCCGGCAGGCCGAAACCCATCGTGCCCATGCTGCCCGAAGTGAGCCACAGTCGCGGGTGGCGGAAGTCGAAGTATTGCGCCGACCACATCTGGTGCTGGCCGACGCCGGTCGAGATGATCGCCTCGCCCTGCGTGATGCGGTTGATCTGCTCGATCACGTAGTAGGGCTGGATCAGCGGGCTCTCGCGATCGTAGTTCATGGCGTGGCGGGTCTTGAGCGCCGCGAGGTGCTCGTGCCAGCGCATGTACTTGCCGGCAAATCCCGCGCGCTCGCCGTATTCGAGCAGCGCCACCAGTGCATCCGCGAGCAGTCCGACATGACTCCAGGCGACCCGCTTCACTTTGTTGATTTCCGATGCGTCGATGTCGATGTGTGCGATGCGCTTGGCGCCGCGGGCGAACTTGTCGGGCACGCCGGCGACACGGTCGTCGAAGCGCGAGCCGAGCGCCAGCAGGAAATCGCAGTCGTCGACCGCGTAGTTGGCGAACGCGGCGCCGTGCATGCCGAGCATGCGCATGGCGAGCGGGTGGGTGGTGTCGAACGCGCCAATGCCCATGAGCGTCGTCACCACGGGAATGCCGAAGGCGGTTGCGAACTCGCGCATTGCGTACGCTGCCCCGCCGTTGATCACGCCGCCGCCCGCATAGATCAACGGGCGCCTCGCTTCAGCCAGCATGCTGAAGAATTCCGCGCACGCCTGCTCCGATACACAGTTCTGCGTCAGACGATTCATGCGCTGTCGATAGCCGGGAACCGGCAGGCGCCCCGAGCCGCTGAACACGCCCTTCCAGTTCTGCACATCCTTGGGCACATCGAGCACCACCGGTCCAGGCCGTCCGGTGCGCGCGATCTCGAACGCGGTGCGCACGGTGGCTTCCAGTCGCGTCGGATCGGTGACCAGGAACACATGCTTGGCAACGGCGCCCATCAGGCTCGGCACCGGCGCTTCCTGGAATGCATCGGTACCGATCGCATGCGTGGGCACTTGCCCGCAGATCACGACCACGGGCACCGAATCCGCCATCGAATCGCGTACTGGCGTCACGGTGTTGGTCGCGCCGGGGCCGGACGTCACCAGACATAC
>DASQOO010000213.1:0-2503 GCA_035644435.1 Steroidobacteraceae bacterium
GGCAACCGGCTCTCGATTCCGCTGAGTGATGGGACGGAGGGCACGTACGGGGTGATCTGGACCGTGGTGGCCACAGACACTCATCCCTCGCGCGGCGAGTTCACGTTCACCGTCGGCTATGCGAGCCCCGTGAATGCGCCGGGGTTTGGCGGAGGAACCATCGGCCTGGCGTCGCCACCTGGATTGGTCCTGCAGTCGCTAGGCCGCTGGCTGCATTTCGCAGGCGTCGCCCTCGGATTCGGAGCGGCGACGTACGCGCTCTTTATTGCGCGTGACAACCGGCCGCTGCGCCTGGCGGGCGCAGGCGCAGCGATGCTCCTGCTCGCCGAGCCGCTCGCTCTGCTGGCTCAGACCGCGAGCTTCGATCCAGCGCAGACACTTGAGGCCGATGCGTTGATCGACGCCCTCGCCTCCCCTTTCGGCCGCGTGCTTGGATTACGGCTGGCCGCCGCCCTGCTTCTCTGGGCTGTGCTGGGCGCGCTCCGCCAGGCGCCGTGGCTGCGGTGGGCGGTTCCATCGCTCGGGCTTGCACTGTCGGTGGTCGACGCGGCCGCCGCGCACGCCACGCCCGCGCTCCCGCTGCTGATGGGACTGGCGCTGAACGCGATCCATGTGTCCGCGATGGGAGTCTGGGTTGGCGGACTGGCCGGTTACGCAGTCGCCCCGTCGGGTGGATTCGTGCGCGTAGCCGTGTGGTCGGCCGGCCTGCTCGTCGCGAGCGGGGCTGCGCTGGCGCTTTTGCATTTCGCGAATCCGCTGCAGACGATGACCACCGCGTACGGCGGCGTTCTGATCGTCAAGCTGCCGGTGGTGGCAGTGGCGCTGTGGCTCGCCTGGCGAGCACGGCGACGCGGGGAGCTGGCCGCGCTGATCGGAGTGCTGCTCGCCGCCTCGGTGCTTGTGTCTTTGCCGCCGCCTCGCTAGTTCGCGCTAGCCCTTGAAGGCCGAGGGAGCTCCTGGCGGCAGGTAGGGCGTCGGATCAACCGGCCGCTGGTTGATACGCAGCTCGAAGTGCAGGTGCGCACCGGTCGAGTTTCCAGTCGATCCCTCGAGTCCGACGGCCGTGCCCTGGGTCACCCTGTCTCCGACCCTCACCAACGCGGCCGACAGATGGCCGTAAAGGGTGTCGAGTCCGCCGGAGTGAGCGATGACGACAAAGTTGCCATACCCGCTGCTCGAGGCGCCGACGAGCGCAACCACTCCGTCGTCCGCTGCGAAGACCGGCGAGCCGAATGGCTCGACCATGTCGATACCGGTGTGGAAGTGTGGGTAGTTGCCGTACGCGGGTTCGAACCAGTACGTGCTGGGCCCGAAGCGCTGCGAGACCTGCGCCTGTGGTTCGGGCCAGATGAAGCGGTACTGTGTCGAATGGCCGGCGCTGGTCGGGATCACGCCGACATTGTTCGACTGGCTCCAGAGCTGCACCTGCGTCCAGACCGCCTGCATCGCCGCGGCGATGATCGCGTCCTGCTGCTGCTGCAGCATCTCGGTGACCCTCTGTGCCAGCTCCGTGGACTGCCGGCTGAGCAGATAGAGCTCGGTGCGTGTCTGCGCGATCTTCTGCTCGAGCTGCGCCATGGAGGCTTCCTGCTGAGCCTGCAATGTCCGCAGCTGCGTCAGGTCCGAGGCGAGCTGATTGCGCTGCTTGACCTGCTCATCGCGCGCGTCCTGTTGCTTCTGACGCTGGACTTCAATCTCTTTTAGGTCGTGCGTCAGCGAGACTTTGAGCTCAGCGGCCCGCGACCCGGCCACGTTGAGGTCGGCGACCCGGGTCAAAAGATCGCTCAAGCTCTGCGCCTCAGCGAGGACGACGAGAACTGACCCCGGCTGCATGTAGATGGCGCGGGCCAGCTGCCGGAGCTGCGCTCGCTCGCTCGCGATGCGCTGCGCGAGAAACGCCTCGAGCCTTTGCGCGTCGGCGATCTGGACTTCGAGGGCGGCTATCTTCGCCTCCGCGTCAACGATCTTTGCCTGGACTTCGCGCTGCTGGGCGGCGTTCTCGACGAGCGACTGCTTCAGCTGCTGCTGGGCGGCCATCGCGTCCGCCAGGTTGCTTCCCAGCTGCGCACGGATCTGGTCGATCAGCGTCTGCTGCTGCTGTGGATCGGGGGTGTCAGCGCGAACACCGGAGCCGAGGCCGAACATGAGGAGCGCCACGACCAGCACGAGCAGCAGCGTGCGGAGCTTCATGACTCGAGGTGCCGCCGCACGCTGACAAGTGAGGAACCAGAGCCGAGACCGAGACCGGTCGCAAACACGATCGCTCCAGCGACGCCTGCCACGCCGGCCGTGACGCCTGGAGCGAACTGGGCGAAGGCGTTTGATCCCGCAGCGAGGCCGGCTGCCGTCAGGCCGAAAACGACGAGGCCGGCGACTGCGCCGGACAGCGCGCCGGTGATGGCGCCTTCGATGACGAACGGCCCGCGCACCATCCAGCGCGGCGCGCCGACCAGCTGCATGATCGTCACCTCGTCGCGCCGCGAGTGGATTGCGGCCCGGATGC
>DASQOO010000214.1:0-19726 GCA_035644435.1 Steroidobacteraceae bacterium
CACTTTGCGGCTGGAATGGTGGGGCAATCTCCAGATGACCGGGCCGCACGTTGGTGAATCCGGCGGAAAGGCTTACGACCAGCCTGTACCGATCCCTGTCGGGCGGTGGGTCTTCATTCAGGTCATGGTCACTCCGCGCGAGGATTTCACCGGAGCAGTCAAGGTGTGGCAGAACGGTGCGCTGATTTTCGACATGTCGAACGTCAAGACGAAATACCCGGAGAGCCTGGTCGCCGCGGGCACGCAGAGCTTTTTCATTGCCAAGAACGCTTACGGCCAGGGGCTCATTCCTACCCCCAATCACCACTACGTCGACGACGTGGCGATTTCTCCTGGCCTGATGCCCTACCCCTAGCTACTGGCGCAGCCCCATGAGCTCGGAGTAGAGCCCGTCGATCATCATCGGCGTGATGTCGTCCCGCGCCGGGCGGTACAGCCGCAGCATGTTCATCCGCCGCGCGAGCGGCGGCGGGCGTCCGAGCAGGAAGCGCCGGTCGACCGCGACGGCCAGGCCCGCGATGCCCATGGCGCAGATTAGCGCCGCCTGCGCGAGGATGCGGTGCTCCCAGAAGAACTCCCGGTTTCCGAGATACTGCACATCGGCGTAGGGGACGCCCCACTTGTGGCACGGCGTCGCGACCAGATAGCACTGGCGGCCGCCGCCGCGCAGGAGCACATGACGCGCCACCGGGCTCCGCGCCATGTCCTCGTAGAGCGTGCGCTCACCGCCCGTGAGCTCGGCCCGGATCTCTTCGGGCTCGAGCGTGAAGGAGCCGCGCAAAGCGCGTAGCGCCTCGGCCGGGCGCGGGATGGGCGGCAGCACCAGCTGCTCGCTCTCGAGCGGGCGCAGGCCCAGCGTGAAGGATACCTTGTACGCGGCGGGCGACAACGTCAAGCTCAGGATGGTGTGGTCCTTGAGCGCCAGAGCAGGCCTGAGCAGCAGAGCGCTCGCATACCGGTACTCCTCCAGGACGATCCAGCACGCGAGGTTGCAGAACTTCTCGACACGCCCGAGCAGCGGCCGAGCGCTGAAGACTGCGCCGATGAACCCGACCGCCCTGCCGTCCACGCAGAGCGCCCACCCGCGGGGTGGGCCGGGCGCCCAGGGGTACTCGAAGAGCAGCCAGCGCCAGTCCTGCTTCGACATGGTTCGAGTTGGGAGCCGGGAAAGGAGCGGGTAGATGTCCTCGAATGCCTCTGGGCCCACATTTTGCACCTTGGTCGCCACGCAGCGGTATCAGACTCTAGGAAACAAAGTAAACCGACGTGTGGTCGATCACCGTCGTTCTGCCGTCGGTCGAAAGATGGTGCGTGCCCAAGATCCCCTTGCGGAAATCGGGCTTGATCTCCGCCACCAGTTCCTCGGCATAACGCGACTCGGATACCTCCTTGATCTCGTACACGCGCAGGCTATGCCCGTACTGGTCGAATCCCTGGCACTGGCCGAGCCTCAGCAGTCTTTCCCCGTCGATGATCAAGCCGGCGTTTCTGCCGCCGATGGAATCGACCAGAATCGGGTTTTGTCGATGCGGCACCCAGGTCGTGCTGAGGGGCGAATCGGCCGAGAACAGGTAAAGCTCCGAGCAGTGGTCCCCGCTGCCCGATTCATCGATGCTCGTGAGCATCCACCACTTGCCGCCCTTCTGGAACAGCATGGCATCGACCGCCGAGACGGCCTGCATCAGTATCTTCTCCAGTTCCCATTTCAGCGGGAATTCGGTACAGCGATAGACCCTGATCTGCCTCGACTCGCAGGTCTCGGGACACATGTAAAGCTGCCCCTGAAACTCGAACAGAAACGGGAACGAGAGATGGAACGGCTCCTGCAGCGCGATGCCGCGCTCGACGATCTGCGTGCCGACCACCTCCAGCGCCGTGATGTGTCCCTTATTCGTCTTGTAGACCAGGTCCTCGACGAAACAGAATGTCCTGCCGCCACGCGTGTACAGGAATGGATCGGCCCAATACCTCCCTCGAGGCAGCGATGCCGCGGCACTGCGCCGAAACAGCGATTCGTCCCACTTGCCGGACAGCACAGAAATGCCGAATCGTTCCCTCAGCATCAGGATCCTGCTGATTGCCTTGACGGCGATTCGCTTCGCTAGTTTGCAGCCGTAGACGATGCACTGCGCGAGGTTGGGAGCGCGAAACCCGGCATTCGAGCTGGGTCCCGGCGAGCGCTGCATCGGCGGCAGCTCGCCGGTCAACGCCGCTTTCTCCACGAGATTCTTCAGATGGGTGATGGACTTCTTGCAAACGTTGGCCTGGTTGAGGGAGTAATAGAAGTGTGTTCGAAAGGAGCCTTTGATCAACACCTCACCCGTGTCAGACTCTTCGCTCAGCCTGCGGATGACGAAGCTTGTCTGAGGCTGCCGGTGGTAGCACTCCCAGAATCCGCCCTGAAGAAATGAAATGACGCCGAGCCGGCTCGCACGCAGGATGTCGCCGCGCGGCGCTGCCGAGCCGCAATTGATCAGCAGATCGAGGCCGAGAGCCCTGACCTTTTCGACGTCCTCGCCGCAGGAGCGCAGGTCGACGATCTGATCGACGATCTTGGTCAGATCGCGCACTGCATAATGATCCTTGTGCGGCCGGCTGCGTCTAAGGAGCAGCCTTTCGACCGACAACAGGACGCGCAATATCGCTCTCGCGGGCAGCAGCGCCAGCCTTGTCGCAGGACGCGGGCGGACGATCAGATGCGAGATGTTGATGCGCGGCTGGTTCTTTCCCCAAAGCGCCAGCTCCTCGACGTACTTGTCCGAATGTACGCTGTCGACCAGCAGGCCGACTTCAAGCGTCTTCATGTCGTGTGCTTCCTGGCTCTGATGGACAAATTCCAATCCTTGGAGAACAGGTAGTCGGTATTAGGTGGGAGGCGTGCTACCGGGTTGCGCGATGACACCGGGAGGACGTCATGCGAACTCGAAACGGGTAATAGCCGAAAGACCCCCTCCCTGACCAGGAACGGCAGGAGCACCAAGACCGAATAGAACAATATCCTTATCAGCATCATGCGAATCAATCGGGTTCAAGCGCGGTCTGCACGCGGGCCGCGCCCGGCTTGGCCGCCTCGAACACCATCGATTCGAGGTTGTTGTAGTCATGGCCGACCAATTTCCAGTGCTGGTCCACGCTCTGAAAATTGGGATCGTCGCTATCGCAGGTCCGGCCCTGCACGATAGCGGTGAAGCCGGCCGTGGCGAGCGAGGCCACAAGCGTGCGCTCGTCATAGATGAAGCGGTGTCCGTAGTTGTAGAACATGTTGTTGACGACGAAGCTGGCCTCGTCGGAGGTCGCCTCGGGCATCCATTGCTCGCGCGTGAAGCGGATGTAGCCGAGTTGCGTGGGCGAGAGCGGCTCCTTCAACATGTCGAACAGGAATCCGAGACGTGGCGTGACGATCCGAATGCGGCCACCGGGCTTCAGAATGCGCAGGCACTCGCGCAGCATGTGCTGGCCGTCCTTGAACGCGATGTGCTCGAGCATGTGCTCTGCGAAGATCGCGTCAAATGAATTGCTCGGGATCGGAAATCTCTTCGCCGCGTCGAGGTAAGCGGTTCGCCGGTCGGTCGGCAGGATGTCGGTGTTGAGCCAGCCTTCCAGGTAATGGCCGAGCGAGCCGATCTGCAGATTACGAACATTATGAGTGGCCATATATTGCCGGATCAGTGTGCGCCGGCGTAGTCGGGATGCCCAGCGCAAGCCGCGCCGCTGAACTGCGCGGACGCGCCATGCCGCCCAAACCACGAAGGGATATCGTTTCAACGTAGCGCGAAATCCCATGTTCTGTTCGCCTACGTCCGCCGTCGTTGTCAATGTAGGTGCTTCATAAAAATACGCGTGAAAACGGCTGATTTCCGTATTTCTTCGGCGACGACCCTGTTGCCAAGCTCATTCCAGTGGCCATCGGTGGAAAACTCGAACCTGGAATTGTCCAGGCGGTGTTTCTCCATGAACGCCGGCTGCATGTCCAGGACCCCATAGCCGCGTGAACGAGCCTGCTTCATGAAGTACTGCCTCATCTGAGAAACATAGCTATTCTGGGCTTTCAGCAATGCTTCCGCGGAATACATGGCAGGGCGCATCGCGTCCATGACAAAGACAATTGAGTCGCTGCCAAGACCGGACTTCGCTGGAACCTGATCGAGAAAGTAGTCGACCGCCCGCTTCGAATCCGCGATGCGCAGCTCCAGCGTAGCAGGTTCTTCACAGGCGTAAGGATCTCCGGATCGACAGCGCGGGCGACGAAGATTCTCAACTATAAGCCCGGCCTTCAAATTGAGCATCACGTAACGAACAAAGGCGGATTTCCTCAAGAAGGTCTTGATGGTTGATCTTTCGTAGTCGACGCGTCGCAGCACGAAGCCACTTCCGTTTTCCTCGAAATAATGGAATCTAGGCTCGGATTTGTACTTGAAAAGGCTTTCGTCAAAATCATTCTCGATGATGAAGAAAGCCATCGCGCTAGGGCGAAAGGTTGTTCGAGAGAATTCCGCGAACGCGAGGTATTGAGACAGCGCAGCGCCGGAAACTCCAATGCTATAGACACGCCCCTTTCCGGAAACCGCGGAATTGAGAATTTCCGCTGCACTTTTGCCCGAATCGACTGATAGGGCTTCGACAAAACTATCGCCTATCACCATCAGGAGTGGCGTCACCTCATCCCGCTGGTAGTCCGCAAGATTGTTGTACCCGAAATTATTCGAGCGCATCCTGGTTCGGATGGAAAAGTTCCAACCCCCGGAGTTGAGGTACTCCATATTGGGCTGGAAGCGCGCCACCGGATGCTCTGCCGAAACGGGGAGCAAGTAAGGCGGATTCGAGACCGGCAGGAGACGAAAAACTCCCTCCATGATCAGGAACGGGAGCAGGATCAGGACACAGTAGAAGAACGCCTTCTTCATCAGTCGGGCTCGAAGGCGGTCTCGTAATTGCGCTTGAGGGCGGGATCCTGGCTTTCCTTGCGCAGGTAGCAATTTCCGGCGGCGAGAGCATCGAGCTCGCTTCCCATGAAGCAGCGAAACGCATCCTCCGGCGTGCATACGATGGGTTCGCCGCGCACGTTGAAACTGGTATTCACGAGCACCGGGCAACCGGTTTTGCGCTCGAACGCCGAGAGCAGCGCGTGGTAGCGCGGGTTGGTGTCCTCATGCACGGTCTGCACGCGGGCCGAGTAGTCGACGTGCGTGACGGCCGGAATCTCGGAGCGCGGCACGTTGAGCTTGTCGATGCCGAAAAGCTGCTTCTCCTCCTGCGTCATCTCGCGCCGGCGGGACCTCACGACATCGGCGACCAGCAGCATGTACGGGCTGTCGCAGTCCAGCTCGAACCAGTCGCTTACGCGCTCGCGCAGGACCGACGGCGCGAACGGCCGGAAGGACTCGCGATACTTGATCTTGAGGTTGAGCGTCTTCTGCATGCCAGGGGAGCGCGGGTCGCCCAGGATCGAGCGGTTGCCGAGCGCCCTCGGGCCGAACTCCATGCGGCCCTGGAACCACCCCAGCGCCTTCGATCGTGCAAGGTCCTCGGCGCCCGTGGCGATCAAGGCGCTGTCCGCCAGCACCTCGAAGCGCGCACCGCACCGCGTCAGCCGATCCTCGATTTCGCGCTGGGTGAACGCCGGCCCGAGGAAGGACCCCTTCATCGCATCCCCGTTGGCGGTGCGCGCCCGTCCGAGCTGCAGGTGGTAGCCGGCCAGCGCGGCGCCCAAAGCGCCGCCCGCGTCGCCCGCCGCGGGCTGGATCCAGATCCGATCGCAGCAGGCATCGCGCAAGACCTTGCCGTTCGCGACGCAATTGAGCGCGACGCCTCCCGCCAGGCAGAGATTTCTTATTCCCGTTTCCTCGCACAGCGAACGCGTGAGGCGCAACACGATCTCCTCGGTGACTGCCTGGATCGAGGCCGCCAGATCCATGTGGTAGGGCGTGAGCAGCTGATCGGGCTTGCGCGGCGGACCGCCAAAGAGATCGTGGAAGCGCCGCGAGGTCATCGTCAGGCCGGTGCAAAAATCGAAATAGCTCATGTTCAGGCGGAACGAGCCATCGGCCTTCACGTCGATCAGGTGCTCGAGGATCTTGTCCTTGTACTTGGGCTCGCCGTACGGGGCGAGCCCCATCAGCTTGTATTCGCCCGAGTTGACCTTGAACCCGGTGTAGTAGGTGAAAGCGGAATACAGGAAGCCGAGCGAGTGCGGGAAATGGATCTCCTTCTGGACTTCCAGGCGGTTGCCCCTGCCGATCGCCGCCGAGGTCGTCGCCCACTCGCCTACGCCGTCCATGGTGAGCACGATGGCCTCGTCGAAGGGCGACGGGAAAAATGCGCTCGCCGCATGGCTCAAGTGGTGCTCGCTGAAGAGCAGCTCTTCGTTCCACTTGCCGCTGCCCGACATCTTCCTCAGCTCCTTCAGGAGCAGGTCCTTGAGAAACAGCTTCTCCCTCAGCCACAGCGGGATCGCCATGCGGAAGGTCTTGTAGCCCCGCGGCGCGAAGCTCAGGTAGGTCTCGAGCAGGCGCTCGAACTTCACGAACGGCTTGTCATAGAAGACCACCCGGTCGAGATCCCCCAGCGCGATGCCGCCCTCGGTGAGGCAGTAGCGGATCGCGTGAAGCGGGAAGCGCGCATCGTGCTTCTTGCGGGTAAAGCGCTCTTCCTGCGCCGCGGCGACGATCCGGCCGTCCTCAAGCAGCGCCGCGGCGCTGTCGTGGTAGAACGCCGAGATTCCGAGGATGCGCACGGCCTGTCAGAACAGCGTGTAAATGAACGGCGCAACGGCAGAGCCCTGCGCCAGCACGATCAGCACGCCCAAGACGGCCATCATGACGAAGATCGGCCATAGCCAAAACTTCTTGCGCGTCAGCAAGAAAACACAGAGTTCCTTGATCATTGACATGATGGCTGCCTAGAACTGGTTGGTGAGAGAGTCGGGCGGCGGGCCTGGCGGCTTGCGCGGTATCCAATAGGAATCGGCGCCGGAGTCGAGCTTGAGTCGCATCGGGTCCTTTCCGGTCAGCCGCATCACGAACCCGAGCGGCGTGACAATCGTGTAAAAGAGCACGCTCACCGCGATCGGCCCCACCACGTTGCCGAGCAGAACGCCGAGCCTGATCCACAGCCGGTTGGCGCCGGCCAGAAGAGCCGGCTTCGCTGCTGCAATCACCGCCAGGGCCGCGGCGATCCCGAACGCCCACCAGCGCGGCGCTTGCGCATGCAACAGCGGCCAGCCAGCGATCACGACCAGCACTGCGGCAAACACCAGGCCGAAGCTGCGGTCGGAGGATCCCTCAACAGGCTGGTCGCGGAGCAGGTCTTCGTGCGCCATGGTCCGGTACAGGTTTCGATAGGAAGTCATTCCAGGCAATGACGTCGAGCGGCACCGACTTCCTCGAGCGCAGCGCCTCGACGATCGCCCGGGCGAAGGGTAGATCGGTGATCAGCGGCACGCCCGAGTCGATCGCCTGGCGGCGGATCAGGTAGCCGTCGGGACGTCCGTGCTGGTCGTACTCGCGCGGAATGTTGATCACCAGATCCACCAGGCCCTGCTCGATGACGTCGAGCCCGCTCACGCCGCTGCCCGAGCTTTTCTCCACTGCGGTGCATGGAATGTCGATCGCGGCGAGCATCTCCGCCGTGCCGCGCGTCGCGTAGATGGGGAGGTTCAATTCCTGCGCAATGGTGCGTGCCTCGTCGGTAAACGAGTATTTGTCGGATACCGGACCCAGCGAGAGCAGCACGCCTTTGCGCGGAAGGCTGATCCCGGTGGCAAGCAGCGCGTGCTGCAACGCCTCATGCAGGTCGCGCCCGAGGCAACCCACCTCGCCAGTGGACAGCATTTCCACGCCCGGCATCGGATCAGCCCCGGTGAGCCGCGAAAACGAGAACATCGGCACCTTCACGCCCACGTAGTCGAGGTCCAGGCTGCGGTTCGCGATCGGGCGCGATACGCCGAGCATCCGGCGCATGGCTTCGCCGGCGAAGTTCTCGCCAGTCACCTTGGAGACGAACGGAAAGCTGCGCGAGGCTCGCAGGTTGCACTCGATGACCTTCACCGCGTTGTGCCTGGCGAGGAACTGGACATTGAACGGCCCGGTAATCGCGAGCGAGCGCGCCAGCATCGCCGCGATCTGCCTGATGCGCCGTATCGTCGCGATATAGACGGTCTGGGGCGGCAGCACCAGGGTGGCGTCCCCGCTGTGCACACCGGCGTCCTCGATGTGCTCGCAGATGGCCCAGAGCACGAGCTCTCCCCGGTCGGCCACCGCGTCGATCTCGATTTCACGCGCGTGGGCCTCGAATCTGGAGAACACGACAGGGTGCTCGGGCGAAATCACCGAGGCCCGCGCCAGGATGCGGCGCAGCTCGTTCGCTTCATGCGCAACCGCCATTGCCGCCCCGCTCAGAACATAGCTCGGGCGGACCAGCACCGGATAGCCGCCGAGCCGCTCCACGATCCGGTCCGCCTCGGCTGCATCGGTCACATGCGCCCACTGCGGCTGATCGATTCCAAGCTCGTCGAGCAGCGAGCTGAATTTCGCGCGGTCCTCGGCGGAATCGATCGACTCCGCGCGAGTGCCGAGAAGCTTCACGCCGGCCCTTGCCAGCCGCAGCGCGAGATTGTTCGCGACCTGGCCGCCCATGCTCACCACCACGCCGTCGGGGCGCTCGTGCTCGTACAGGTCGAGCACCGTCTCGAAGCTGATCTCGTCGAAGTACAGCCGGTCGCAGATGTCGTAGTCGGTGCTGACCGTCTCCGGGTTGTGGTTGAGCATGATCGTCTCGTAGCCCAGGGCCGCCGCCGCCTGCACGGCGTTGACCGCGCACCAGTCGAACTCCACGCTGGAGCCGATGCGGTAGGTGCCCGACCCGAGCATCAGGATCTTCTTGCGCCGCGACGGAGCCACATCGCAAGCATCGGCATGGTAGGTCGCGTACAGATAGTTCGTGTCGGCGGGAAACTCCCCGGCCATGGTGTCGATTTGCGCGAAGCCCGGTTCGATGCCGTGCGCCTTGCGCGCGGCGCGAACGCTCTGCGCGTCCGAGCCGGTGAGCGCCGCGACAGCCTGGTCGGAGAATCCGAGACGCTTGGCGTCGCGCAGCACCTCGGCTGGGAGAGGAAACGTCGAGCGCGCGAGGCGGCCATCCATCTCGACGATCGGCTCGATGGCATGCAGGAACCAGCGGTCGATCCGGGTCAGCTCGTGAATCTCGTCGATGCCGACGCCGTCGCGTATCGCCTGCGCCACGGCGAAAATCCGCAGGGGCGTGGCGTCGCGCAGCTGCTCGCGCAGGTCGTCGAAGCGGAACGCGTCCGGGTCGAGGCCGCGCACGCCGATATCGAGCATGCGCACCGCCTTCTGAATGACTTCCGCAAAACTGCGGCCGATCGCCATCACCTCGCCGACGCTTTTCATCTCGCTGCCGAGCCGCGTCGACGCGCCCCAGAACTTGGCGAGATCCCAGCGCGGAAACTTGCACACCAGGTAATCCAGCGCGGGCTCGAAGAACGACGTGGTGCGGCGCGTAATGCCGTTGGGGATCTCGGTGAGCGCATAGCCGAGCGCGAGCTTGGCGGCGACGTAGGCGAGCGGATAGCCGGTCGCCTTGCTGGCGAGCGCGCTCGAGCGCGACAGCCTGGCGTTGACTTCGATGACGCGATAGTCCGTGCTGTTCGGATCGAGCGCGAACTGGATGTTGCACTCGCCGACGATGCCGAGATGCCGCACGGTGCGGATGGCAACCGAGCGCAGCAGCTGATACTCGGCGTCATCGAGCGTCTGCGACGGCGCCACCACGATCGAATCGCCGGTGTGGATGCCCATCGGATCGACGTTCTCCATGTTGCATACCGTGACGCAGTTGTCGCGAGCGTCGCGCACCACCTCGTACTCGATCTCTTTCCATCCCTCGAGACATTGCTCGACCAATACCTGGGTGACGCCGCCGGCGAAAGCGCGCCGCAGGGACGCTTCGATCTGCGCTTCGAGCCGCACGATGCCGCTGCCCTTGCCGCCAAGCGCGTAGCCGCCGCGCAGCATGACCGGAAGCCCGATCTCGCGGATCGCGCGCCGCGCTGCGTCGGGCGTATCGCAGGCACGGCTGCGCGCGGTATTGACGCCGATCTCGGCCAGGCGCTCGACGAACAGGCGCCGGTCCTCCGTGTCGCGTATGGCCTGGATCGGCGTGCCGAGCACCTGGATGCCGTGCTTCGCAAGCACGCCCGCATCGTGCAGCGCGAGACCGCAGTTCAACGCCGTCTGGCCGCCAAACCCGAGCGCGATGGCGTCCACCCCTTCCTTGGCGATGATTTTCTCGACCAGCTCCGGGGTCACGGCGGCAAGATAGATGCGCTCGGCAAGCCCCTGGCTCGTCTGGATCGTCGCGATGTTCGGGTTGACCAGAACGGTAGCGATACCCTCCTCGCGCAGCGCCTTGATCGCCTGGGAACCGGAGTAGTCGAACTCGCCCGCCTGTCCGATCTGCAGCGCGCCGGAACCGAGCACCATCGCCCGGCGCGGCTTTCTCGGCAGATAAACGCCGTACATGGTCAACGCTGCGCCATGGAAGCGACCCGGCGCAGGAAATCGTCGAACAGGAACCCGGTGTCCTGCGGGCCGGGGCTCGCCTCCGGGTGGAACTGGACGCTGAAGTGTGGATGATGCCGCGAGCGGATGCCTTCGTTGCTGCCGTCGTTGATGTTCACGAACCAGGGTTCCCAGTCCTTGGGCAGGGACTGGTCGCGCACTGCATAGCCGTGATTCTGACTGGTCACGTAGCAGCGCCGGGTCAGGAGATCCTGCACCGGTTGATTGACACCCCGGTGCCCATACGGGAGCTTGTACGTGTCGCCCCCGGCCGCCAGCGCCAGGATCTGGTTGCCGAGGCACACCCCGAAGATCGGCTTGCGGTAGCTCGCCAGCAGCGAGCGGACCTGGCCGATGAGCGGTGCCAGGTCCTTCGGATCGCCAGGACCGTTGCCGATCAGGATGCCGTCCGACTGGCCGGCCAATGCCGCGAGATCCGCGTGCCACGGGGCGCGCAGTACCGAGGCGCCGCGGCCCAGAAGCGAGCGCACGATGTTGTCCTTGGCGCCGGCGTCGACCAGGAGGATCGCAGGTTTTCCTTCTCCGTAGCGGACCGGCCCGCGCGGCGCGACGATCCGGAACACCTGCTCGCGCATGTCCACTGCACCGGCATCGTTCTTCCCCATGGATGACGGCAAGAGCCATCCCTGCATGGTGCCGCGCTCCCGCAGTCGCCTGGTGAGGTTTCGGGTGTCCACGCCCGTCAATCCCGGAACGCCTTCGGCCGAGAGCCATTCGTGCAGCGAGCGGCACGCCGCGTGATGGCTGTACGCCTCGACGTAATTCTGGACCACCAGGCCCTGTACCTGGATGCGCCCCGATTCGTAGGGCCCGTCCAGGGTTCCGGGCCTGCGCGGCGGCGGCACCCCGTAATTGCCGGCCAGCGGGTAGGTGAGAACCAGGATCTGGCCGCAATAGGACGGGTCGGTGAGCGCTTCCACGTACCCGGCCATCGCGGTGTTGAAAACCACCTCGCCTCGCACCGCCTTGGCGGCCCCGATGCCGCGGCCGCGCAGCGCAGTCCCGTCATCCAGAGTCAGGCTGGCGAGCGCAGCCTGCGCAGAGTCCGGACCTGCCTCTCGCCCCAGTGGCAAACGAAGTGCGGGGGCGTTCACGGTGTCGTTTGCGCCGCTGTCAGTACTGGCAGCGCCGCGCGCAGCGGCTCCACCAGTCGCTCAGCCACGACGCGGTGGCCCCTTGCGCCCCACGCGTGGCCTTCAGGCGAGCCGTAGTCCGAGACCCCGTCAAACCAATGCTCCGTACGCAAATAACGCAGCAGCCCGCCGCGCTCGAGCGCTTCGGCGTGGCTCTCGATCCCCGGCCAGCTCGCGAGCTGCCCGGGCACGTCGAACAGCAGCAGCCCGATTCCGCGGCGGCGCAGGTCTGCGGCGAAGGCGCTCAGCAATTCGTTGTAAAACGCCTCTTTGCGCTGCCTGTCGCCGACCGACTCGCGCTCGACGACGCGCGCTTCCCAGTATTTGTAGGCTCGATTTCTGACCAGGTTGTAGGCGGCACTGCGCTGGAAGATCGAGCCGCTGAGCCAGTCCTTCAGGCGGCTCAATGCGCTGCCCATCGACTGGTCTGGATGGAAACGCAGGCGACCGTCCTCGACCGTCGTCACCTTTGCGTAGAAATTGTCGTCGGGATCGTTCGAGCAAAATTGCAGCACCACGACCGTCGGCTGGAACAGGAGCCCGAATTCGTAGAACGTGCGGACCTCCTGGGTCAGGCCGAAGCCCCCGACTCCCAGATTGACGATGCTCGCCTTGGCGGCGAGCTGCTTCGCAAGCACGGCGGGATACTCTTCGCCGTCGTTGACCCCGGCGCCGAAGGTGAAGGAATCGCCGAGAACGACGACGTTCGGCAGATCGTAGCGGTTGGAGATTTCCGGCATCGAGATCCGATAGCCGTATTCGTTGGTATGGTAGACGAAGCGCCAGGCGCCCGGCAGCTGATGGACCATGGTCGCCGACGCGGGCAGCAGATGCCCGTAGCGTTCGGAGTAACGGTAGCGCGGATAAAGCTCAGGCTGGGGGAAAACGACGCGGGCCGCAATCTCGATAAAAGCCAGTGTCGCGGCGATCATGAGCGACAGCATGATCGCCGTAAACGCCAGCTTACGACCTCGGGTCAGCTGCGGCGGCGTTTCAATCATTGTCATTCAGGCCCGAACGATGTTCGGCGCAGATTCCCGGTAAACGCCGCGCGTGTCAACCACGAGCCGGGCATGCTCGCGAATCATGTCGTAGTCGAACGCGTCGTGGTTGGTGGCAATCAGCACGAGGTCGTAACGGCCCAGGCTGTCGGCGGTGACCGGCACGCTCTTCAGGTCGAGCTTATAGTTGCGCATCCTGGGAAACACCGGCACGTGCGGGTCGGAGTAATCGACCTCGGCGCCCCGCGCCATGAGCAGCGAGATCAGCTCGACCGAGGGCGATTCGCGCATGTCGTCGACGTTCTTCTTGTAAGCGATGCCGAGCACGAGGACCCGGCTCCCGTTCAGCGGCTTCTTTCGTCCGTTGAGCGCATCGATCACTTTCCCGACCACCCAGTGAGGCATCGCGCTGTTGATCTCCCCCGCCAGCTCGATGAAGCGCGTGTGCAGGCCGTACTGCCGCGCTTTCCACGTCAGGTAGAAGGGATCGATCGGTATGCAGTGGCCGCCGAGTCCCGGTCCGGGGTAATAAGGCACGAAGCCGAACGGCTTGGTCGCGGCCGCGCGAATCACCTCGAGGATGTCGATGTCCATGCGGTCGGCGATGATTTTCATTTCGTTGACCAGGCCGATGTTGACCGAGCGGTGGATGTTCTCCAGGAGCTTGGTCATCTCCGCGGCCCGCGTGGAGCTCACCGGCACGACGCGGTCCACCGCCTGGCCGTACAACGCCATGCCGACCTCGAGGCAGGCGGGGGTGGAGCCGCCGCAGACCTTGGGAATGTTGCGCGTCGTGAAATGCGGGTTGCCGGGGTCCTCGCGCTCGGGCGAAAAGCACAGGAAGATATCCTCGCCCACCTTGAAACCGCGTTTCTCGATTCGCGGCCTTAGTTCTTCCTCAGTGGTGCCGGGGTAGGTAGTGCTTTCCAGCGAGATCAGCTGCCCCGAGCGCAGATGAGGCACGATGGACTCGACGGTGTTGACGACGAAACTGAGATCGGGCTCTCTGGAGGGCGTAAGCGGGGTCGGCACGCAGATGATCAGGGCATCGGCGCTGGCGGCACACGAGAAATCCGCGGTGGCATCGAAGCCGCGTTCCCGGGCAGCCGCGACCGCGGCATGCGGGATGTGCAGGAAATAGCTTCTGCCAGAAGCAATGGCTTCGGCCTTGACCCTGTCGATGTCGAAGCCGATCACGCGAAACCCGGCCTCGGAAAAGCGCAGCGCAAGCGGAAGCCCTACGTAACCAAGGCCGATCACGCCGACCAGTGCCGTGCGGTTGCTGAAGCGCTCGATGAGCGAGGCCGCGGATGCGCCTGCTGCACCCATCAGTGAAGCTTGCTTTGGCAAACGATCCAAGGTTGTGCTCCGGCAGGTTAGTGAGACCCCAGTTCTCGCCGCAGGACTTCTACGATGCGTTCCGCTGCCCGCCCATCCCACAGCTGGGGCCGGCGCCCCCGCTTGCCCTCGCCGCGCAGCACTTTCGCCGCCGCTTGCTTGATCCTGGCAGGGTCGGTGCCCACCACCTCGTTCGTGCCCTCGTCGACGGTGATCGGCCGCTCGGTATTCTCGCGCACGGTGATGCACGGCACGCCGAGGGCGGTGGTCTCCTCCTGCAGGCCACCGCTGTCGGTGAGCGCCACCACCGCGTCCTTCCAGAGATTCAGGAATTCCATGTAGGAGAGCGGAGCCGTCAGAACGACCTCCGGGCCAAGGTCGATCTCGAAGCGCTCCAGATTCGCGCGGGTGCGCGGGTGCACGGGAAAGATCAGTGGCAGCTGCTGCGAGATTTCACGCAACGCCTGGGCCACCCGGGAGAACGTCGCGGGGTCATCGACGTTGGAGGGCCGGTGCAGCGTCACCACCCCGTAGCGCGAGTAGCGCGCTTTCAAAGCCGAGGAAGACAGGCGCGACGTATCCGCGTCGGCGAGCTTGTCGCGCTGATAAATGAGGTTGTCGACCATCACCTGGCCGACGTGGAACACCCGGTCGCGCGCCTTCCCCTCGCGCAGCAGGTTGCTCACGCCGCTCGGCTCGGTGACGAACAGCAGGTCGGCGATCGAATCGGTCACGATGCGGTTGATTTCCTCCGGCATGGCCATGTCGCCGCTGCGCAGCCCGGCCTCGACGTGGGCAACGGGAATGCGCTGCTTCTTGGCAACGATCGAGCAGGCGAGGGTGGAGTTGACGTCCCCGACCACGAGAACCAGGTCGGCACGCCCGCTCAGGCAGTATTGCTCGAACGCGAGCATGATCTTCGCGGTCTGCTGAGCGTGCGACCCGCCGCCGGATTCGAAACAGATGTCCGGCGGCGGAATTCCAAGCTCCTCGAAGAACACCCCGTTCATCTGGTGGTCGTAATGCTGGCCGGTGTGAACGATGCTGAACGCCAGGCCATTGCCCGAGCCGCGCAGTGCGCGCGCGATGGGCGCAATTTTCATGAAATTCGGCCTGGCGCCCGCGACGATCGCTATGGTCTTCATCCCTGCGCTACCCGCAGCGGTGCGGGCTGCAGCGCGCTGAGCTCCCGAATCAGGTGCTTGGTCTGGCGGATGTTCGCCCGGCTGGAGGCGCCGAACACGATGGAACGTATCCCGCTCTGCCGGCACACATACTCCAGCGCTTCCCGCGGCGGTATCGCCCCGGACGCCAGCACCGACATCGCGATCGGCCGGAACGTGCGCGTCGCAATGGCCTTCTCGTAGGCCTCGATGCCGCCGCACATGCGGAAGCCGATCTTGTTGATGCTCGCGCAGACGATCGGGTTCTCGATGCCGAGACCTTCCAGCACGTCCAGGAGCCGCGGCAGATTCATGGTGATGAATCCCGGCTCGGCCTGGTAGCGGTCCCTGACATGCTTCGCAAAGATGCGAAACGCCTCGCTGAACCCGAGCCCCAGGAGAAGGTCGGTCACCAGGTTCTGCAGAAAGATGACGGGCGTGCTCAGCCCCTCGAACATCTTCATCTCGGCATCGATCAGAAGTTCGGCAAGGCCTTTGACCTCGCGCCTCGCGACCGATACGCCGCCCCTCAGGATCGCGGCCAGCGCGCCCTCCTGCGGAAGAAGCATCTTCAAGGCGCCGAGCGCACCGTGCTCAGTGACTGCGTTGGCGTACTTCACGCCGTAGGGCATGCAGGGGTAGAACTGAAAGTCCTTGTAGCGCCCGGCATTGGCGCGCATGTAGTCGCAGACATCGCGGATCCGCTCGTGCGTCGTGCACATGAATACCTTGATGCCTTCGTCGTAGGCGGCATCCAGCACCTCGATGACGGACCCGGTCGTGGGGAACCGCATCGCCTGGGCACGGGCTTTGTCCTCCGACATGTGATTCACGCCGAAGAACTGGTTGTCCCCGAATAAAATGCGTTGCATCCCGACTCCTAATGCAGGAGGTCTCGAGCGGCGCCGAGGGAGCCGTTTTTGCCTTGCGCATCCTTCAGCATCATCGCCGCCACCCGGTCGACATCGGCGGCGGCGCGGAAGGTGCACAGGGTGTTCGGATTGCGCTGCTTGACGCTCCGGATGAAGTGGTCGATCTGGGCCGAATACTCTTCGCCGCGCAGATAGAACCACACCGGACTCGTCAGCTCCGTCGTGTAACGCACGTTCCACCCGGGAACGAGCTCCGGCGCCTGTTGCGCGATTTCGCGCAGGTAGATCTGGACTTCCTGCCGGTCCGCGCAGATCCTGCCGTTGGCTCCCCAGACCGTTACCTTGACCGACATCTTGCGGAAACTTTCATCGCTCCAATTGGCCGCCAGCTGCCCGGTCTTGCCGTCGGCATAAAAGAAGGTCGAGTACACCTCGTCCTCGACGTCTCGCGACAGCACCCGGTTGAGCACCGTGCCTCCGACCGCGTCCGGGCGACCCAGCAGGTAATGCACCAGATCGATGGCGTGGCAGGCATAGTCGTACAGGCAGCCCCCGCCCTCGATCCGGTTGGTCCTCCAGGTGGAACCGTTCGGACGCAGGACGACCGGGCCGTACGCCTCGGCGCGGAAGTGATGGATCCGGCCGAGAACTCCAGCATCGATCAGGCGTTTCATCTCCTGAAATGCCGCGACAAACCGGTAGTGGTAGCCAACCTGGCTGACCAGCCCCTTGGCTTCGGCAAGCTCCGCAAGGCGCCGACCCTCCGCGACGTCCAGGCAAAACGGCTTTTCACAATAGACGTGGATGTCGCGTTCGAGGGCGGCCTGTACCATCTCGGCGTGAAAACGCGAGGGTGTGGCGATCACGATCGCGTCGAGCTCCTCCTCGTCCAGGAGCGTTCGATAGTCTGCGTAGCCTTTGAGCCCGGTGTGCTTGGTCAGTACATCCAGTACGTAAGCCGTGGGGTCGCAGACCGCCACCAGGTCGGCATCCGGATGAGTTCTGATGATCGCCAGATGCGACAACCCCATCTTGCCCAGGCCGATGAGCGCGACTCGGGTCATCGCTAGCCGCGCATCGATGAGCAGATCGCGTCAATACGCATTTTCGCCCCTGAGGACCACCCATACCGTCTTGGCGATGATGTACAGGTCCAGGCGCAGCGACCAGTTACGCAGGTAGTCGAGGTCGTAATCGATTCGCGCCTTCATCTGCGCCAGCGACTCGGTCTCCCCGCGCTGGCCGTTCACCTGGGCCCAGCCGGTGATTCCCGGCTTGACCTTGTGCCGCTGCATGTAGCCCCTGATCAGCTTGCGGTACATCTCGTTGTGCGCCACCGCGTGCGGCCGGGGCCCGACGATGCTCATGCGTCCCTGCAGGACATTGATGAACTGCGGCAGCTCGTCGAGCGAGGTCCTGCGCATGAAGGCTCCCAGCGGCGTCACGCGCTCGTCGGCCTTGCGGCACTGCCTGATGGCGTCGCCGTCTTCGGTGACGGTCATGGTGCGGAACTTGTAGACGACGATATCTTCGCCGTCGAGGCCGTAGCGGCGCTGTCTGAAAATCGCCGGCCCGGGTGTAGTCAGCTTGACGGCCAGCGCGAGCAGCAGCAGCGGCGGCGAGATCAATACGAGGATCAGGACCGCGAGGACGATATCGCTCGCGCGCTTAATCAGGCCGTCGACGCCGGAAAACGGCGTATCGCAGACCCCGACGATCGGCATGCCGCTCACCGAGTCTATGCGCCCCTGGATCAAATCGGTGACGAACATGTCGGGGACGAAATACACCGAGGCAGTGGTGTCGCGCAGCGACTCGAGCAGCGACAGGATGCGCGGCTGCGAAGCCATCGGCAGCGCCAGGTAGACGAGGTCGATGCGGTTTTTCTTGACGAACTCCGGCAGCTCCTGAATGCTTCCCAGCACCGAAAAATCATCGATCCCTGTCAGGCGGTTGCGCGCGCGATCATCGACGAAGCCGACCACGTGGATGCTCGAGTAGCGATCGGCGTTCAGGCGCCTGGCCAGTTCGACACCCGGCTCGTTCATCCCCGCCAGGACCGCGCGCTTGCGCCCGCCCTCGAGCTCGCGGATCGCCGGAGCGATCCATCGCAGCAGCAGCATCGAGCCGACCTGGCACGCAGGCGCCACCCACCACCACGTGACCAGCGTGCGACGATCGAAATATTCCAGCAAGTCGCCGGCATAGCCGAAGAAGAAAAGCAGCCCCGACAGCGCCAGCCATCCCACCAGGAGGTTCTTGATCGCGCGCCGGGCGGGCTGCGACAGCCGCGCTTCGCTCGGGAAGGTCAGCGAGAAAACGATTAATGCCAGAATCATGTGGGGCGCGCGCAGCTGCCCTTCGATCAGCACCGCCACGCCCCACAGCGACAGCACCAGGACCAGCGGTTCGAGCGTCATCTCGAGCACGTTGAGCAGCTGGGCGCGTCCCACCGACATGCGGCCAGCCCTGCGGAACGCGACCCGCGCCGGCACCTGCGCCACAGCCGCGTAGCCCTGTGCTACTTCGCTGGGGCCTGAGCCGGGTTGCATACGCCGACCTCCCTGAAAATCCGCTGCACGCGGTTTTTCCCGCTGCACGGACTGATAGCGCGCCGCCATAAGCAGCTCTCAGGCCGGGTTACGACGGAAGCGATAGCCTGTTCCGCGCACCGTTTCGATCAGCCGATCGTGGCCGGTCGGCGTGAGCGCCTGGCGCAACCTGCGGATGTGGACGTCCACCGTGCGCTCCTCGACGAAGACCCGGTCGCCCCAGACTTCGTCGAGCAGTTGAGCGCGGCTGTACACGCGCTCGGCGTGAGTCATGAAGAAATGCAGCATGCGGAACTCGATGTCCCCGAGCTCGATATCGTGGCCGGCGCAGCTCACCCGGTGCACGACCGATTCCAGCTTTAGACCGGCTATTTCGATGACGTCATCGCCAAGCTGGGGCGCGCACCGCCGCATCACGGCCCTGATGCGCGCCAGCAGTTCGCGCAGCGAGAAAGGCTTGGTGATGTAGTCGTCTACCCCGGCGTCAAGGGCTGTGACCTTGTCCGATTCCTGCGCGCGGGCAGTCAGCATGATGATCGGGATATCCGCGGTGCGCTGATCGCCGCGCAGCCGCCTCGCAAACGTCACCCCAAGGGTCTCGGGAAGCGTCCAGTCGAGCAGCACCATGTTGGGCCGCACTTCGCGCATCAGCGTTTCGGCCGCCGGAACGTTGGCGGCGCGCAGCGCGCGGTATCCGGCCTGTTGCAGATTGACCGCGATCAGCTGCTGCATTTCCGGTTCGTCTTCGACCACGAGTATTGTGCTGCTCATAGGTATGGATCCAATTAGAGAGGAATGATCACGCAGGACAAAAAGCATAATAGTGCATGCCACTTTGGCTCACTATCGCGCAAGCTTGATCTTTCGGTAGCGCTCCAACGATTTGGAGTAGTGGAGGAACTACAGATCGAAAAGAAAACGCTAACGCTAGCGTTGCCGAGCGCGCACTATTGCCATGGCGAATGCCAATTCGCTCGTGCATGATCCGGTTATGACGCTTATCGGCCCGAACGGACTAAGGACGGCCATCATTTCCCGACATGCCCGATGCGAAAGATCGGAGCGCGTC
>DASQOO010000215.1:0-6082 GCA_035644435.1 Steroidobacteraceae bacterium
CCGCGCGATGTCGCCTGTCGTGTTGACCACCAGGAACGCGCTCTCGAATGGCTTCTCGAAGCGGAAGAACCCGCGCAGCTGCGGATGGTTCGCATACACGACCGCCCACAGCTTGCCGTCGAGGAAGCGGCGCAAGTCTGCGCGGAAGTAGATCGTGACGCTCTTCGAGAACGAGCCGTGACCGCGCATCTTGATCCCGCGCTGCTCGCGGATGCGGCTGTGCGCCCCGTCGGCCGCGATCAGGTATTGCGCGCGCACGGTCTGGGTTGCGCCGCTATCGCGATGGCGAATGACCGCCGTGACGCCAGCCGCGTCCTGTTCGAGCGAGACGCACTCGGTCGCAAACAGGATGCGCCCTCCGTGGTGCTCGGCTCCCTCCTTGAGGGTCGGCTCGAGTGCGTTCTGCGACAGGAACACACGCACCGTCGGGCTCAGGTCCCGGATGCCATCGTTGAAATTCGCGATGTAGTGGGCGGTAGCGCCGCCCGCGAGAGTTTCGGCGCCGACCACGCCGGCGTCCTGCACGAATTGCGTTTCTGACTTGGTGCGAACGATCTGTTCCAGGCCGACACTGCGGAAGACTTCCATCGTGCGCTGCGTGACCGACGCGGCACGGGGATGGATTGCGGTCCCACGATGATGCTCGACGACCAGCGAGCGCACGCCGTGATATCCGAGCAGCAGCGCGGTGGTCATGCCCACCATGCTGCCGCCGACAATGAGCACCGGGATCTCGATATCGGCGTCCAGGCTCATCTCACCAATCCGCCTGGCTACGCCTTGCGCCGTGCGACGACAAAGGTTTCGTCGTTGAACCAGAGCCCGCCATGCTTCTTCAGGACAGTCTGCGTTGCGTCGAGATATGCGCCGTCCTGTACGACGGTATCGAGGCGCTCATCCTCGATCTGGTTGACATAGATCGCCGCGTTCCAGGCGGCGAATAGCGTCGAAGTGCCGATGCGATCGCCGATTTCGGACGGGAGCGTGTGCATCTCGTAACGGAAGATCGCCTTGTCGTCGGGCAAAGCGGTGAGAAGGTAATCGCGCGCATCGCGCCCGAGTTCGTTCTTCAGCGCGGCCAGCAGGGCGAAGCGGTCCACCTGGAATGGATTCTCCCGTGGCCAGAGCTTCTGGATGATCTCGAGCGCCGGATCCTTACCGGCCGACTGAATGCCGAGAAGACGTCCGCCCGGGGCGAGGCTCCGGGTCAGAGGCGCGAGCACGCGTGAAGCCTTGAACTCGGCGGACGTGCGCGCACGCCAAGGCTGGGATGCGACGATGAGGTCATAGGTTTCGAACACGTGCCCGGGTCGCGGGACCACGCCGTCGAGCAGGAACTTGTGATCCTCCCGATAGATGACCAGTACCGACGGGCGCGCGTAGACGGGATTGCCCGTCTTCGGGCTCGGCTTGGTTTGCCAGGCCTGGCCGAGTGTCTGGCAGAGCGCCTCGATCTGCTCGCCATACTCGAACGCGGAATTGCCGCGCAGGCGCACTTCCTGCCAGTTGAGCGCCGCCGCCGAATTGAGATCGCGCGGCATGAGACGCGGCGCCTCGGAGTAGTTGAGGTTGGTGATGACCAGCACCGTGGCGGGATGCTCGTGGAAGCGATCCGGCATCTTGTCGAGGCCAAGCCGGACGTCCTCGAGGCTGATTTCCTTGGCAACCGCGAGCAGCGGCACAGTCGGGAACGTCCGATGGATGCTGCGCATGATGCGCGACAGGACCGTGCCGTCGCCCATTCCCGCGTCGAAGATCCGCAGGCTCGGCGGCTGTGGATGAATGTGCGAGATCTCTTGTGTCACGCGGCGCGCGATCGCGGGCTTCTCGTTACAGGTGTTGACGAACGCGAGGTACTTCTGCCGATTGTCGTAGAAGCGAAACGGGGGCGATGCGTCGCTGGCGCTGGCGGCGGCACCCCTGGCCGGCTCGGCGGCGGTCTTTGGGGGGACTGTCATGCTCGAGAAGCGAAGCTCATTTGCGCGCCGCACGTCCCGCGACCAGGTCGGTGACGATCCTGGCCACGTGCTCGCCCTGGTAGCGGCACATCTCGAGCTCGAGCGCGCTCGGCATGCGCGACTCCGCTCCCGCACCCGTCACGCAGCTCGCCCCGTATGGAGTGCCGCCCGTGACTTCGCGCATCGTCGACAGCAGTTTGAAGGTGTAGGGCAGACCGACGACGATGATGCCGTGATGAAACAAGGTCGAGTGAAACGAAGTGATGGTCGTTTCCTGCCCGCCATGCTGGCTGGCGGTGCTGGCGAAGACACTGCCGATCTTTCCCACCAGCAAATATTGTCCCCAGAGCGCGCCGGTGCGGTCCCAGAAATTCCTCATCTGCGAGCACATGTTTCCGAAGCGGGTAGGGGTGCCGAAGATGAAGCCGTCGTAGTTCACCAGTTCTTCGGGTTCGGCAATCGGAGCGGCTTGATCGAGCTTGAAGCCCGAGGCCCTGCAGATGTCCGGCGGCACGAGTTCCGGCACGCGCTTGACCTCCGCGGTGGTCCCGGAGACGCGCCCCACGCCTTCCGCCTGGGCGTAGGCCATCTGCTCGATGTGTCCGTAGCTGCTGTAGTAAAGAACGAGAAGCTTGGCCATCTGCTTACTCCCAGTCTATGCAGCCGCGCGCGCGAGGCGCGCGAGAAATTGTCGGATCAGGTCGTTGTAGACATGCGGGTTGTCGAGATTGGCAAGATGTCCGGCCCTGGGCACCAGCTCACGCGTCGCAAAGGGTAGCGCATGACTGAGGACGACACCGATGTGCTTGCGTGTGTCGGTATCGAACTCGCCATTCAGAACCAGGACGGGCCTGCGCAGCGACTCGAGTGCGTCCGCAGTGATGCCGGGGGCCGATTGCGTTGGCGGTTCGCGCAAGTCTCGGGCCGGATAGCTCGCCAGCATCTGCTCGAGGAGCTCGCGAGTCTGCGGCTCCGCAGTATGCAACCGCGCGAACGGGTGACGCTGCCATTCCTTGCGAAAGGCTTCGAGCCCCTGCGTTCGAATCAACTCGCGATACCGGGTGCGTGGCACTTCCTCGTCCACGCTCCCATCCATGGCGTCGGCGGGATTCGGTGGCCCATCAAGAATCAGCGCGGCAACGCGCTGTGGCAGGCGCAGCGCGAAATCCAGCGCGACGCGCGCCCCCTGCGACATGCCCACGACGACCGCGGAGCCGATCTGCAAGTGATCGGTCAACGCCTCCAGGTCGACGCAGTCCTCGGCGAGGGAGGGGAGGCCGGAGGAGAGGCCAAAACCACGCCGGTCGTAACTGATGACGCGGTACGAGCGGCTGAGCTCGAGGGCTTGCGGCTGCCACATCTCGAGGTCGAGCGTCCAGCCGTGGATGAGGATGAGAACGCTGCCCTGCCCCTGGTCGCGGTAGCGCAGGCGTGAGGCGCCGGATGTGAAGTACTGATCGAGTGTTTGCATGGGCGTGTCACGCATTCCGGCCGGACTGGTCAGACCTGGGCGCTGAGCGAGAGACCCGGAACCCGGCTGAGCTCCGTGGAGATCTGCTGGCTCGCCTGGCGCAGCATCGTGAGGCGTTCGCGTATCAGCTTGGCCTTGGTGGTGCGCCCCGAATGGCTGGAGCTGTTGAGCGCGGCGACGACTCGCCCGTACTGATCCAGCACGGGCACCGCCAGCGCGACGACGCCATACGCGAGCTCGTCCTGGACCGCGGAGTAACCGTTGCGCCGGCACTCCTCGATGAGCTGCCGGATCTTCTTCGGATCCGTCACGGTGTGTTCGGTGAGGGCTACGAACGATTGGGTTCTGAAGTATCGCTCCAGGCGATCGGCGTTCAGCCCGGCGAGGAGTACCCGGCCCATGGAGGTAACGTGGGCGGGAAAGCGACTCCCGACGTGGGCCTCCAGTCTCACCAGCGTCCGCACCGAAGTGCGCGCGACGTAGACGATGTCGTTGCCGTCGAGCACGGAGAGCGCCGCCGAGTCACCGGTCAGTCGCGCCAACTCCTCGAGGTGGGTCTTGGTGAGGTGCTCGATATCCATCGACTCGAGGTAGGCGGCGCCGAGCTCGAGGACTTTCGGGCGCAGCAGGAAGGCGCGACCGCTGCGCGTGACGTATCCCAGCTCTTCGAGCGTCAGCAGGCAGCGCCGGGCGGTCGCCGCCGGCAGGCGCGCGATGCCGGCGACTTCGCTCAGCGTGAGCGAGGAGTGATCGCGCGTGAACGCGCGGATGACCTGCAGCCCCTTGGCGAGGCCGCCCATGGCTTCGCGCCGCGGCTGTGCAGATTGGCGAGAGGGCATGGGTGAAGAGTGTATTTCGATATGCGAAATGAGAACAAGATGAAACGCGGCTCCTGACTTGACGCGTACGGACTGCAAGCCTCAGCATATTCGTATTACGAAGTCTATTTCGCTATACGAAACATGCTCATGGCCGGGCGTGATGGGGGTGCGGTGGCGTGAAGATCGGGCCTCAAGAGCGCCGCAACTCGGCGATTTCCGCCGCCAATCCGGACCGCATCGTGGTTCGCGGGCTGGATCTGTGCCGCGATCTCATCGGCAGGATTTCCTTTACCGAGCACCTGTGGCTGCTGGTGACAGGCAAGCTGCCGTCGGCGCAACAGAGGCGCGTGCTGGATGCGACGCTGGTGGCCATTGCCGAGCATGGTCTCGTTCCCAGTGTCGTAGCGAGCCGGATGACCCTGGCAGCGGCGCCGGAAGCACTGCAGGGCGCAGTGGCTGCCGGCATTCTCGGTTGCGGTTCGGTCATCCTGGGTTCGGCCGAAGCGGCCGCCCGGTTCTTCAAAGGCATCATCGATCGCGGTCCGCAGGCCTCTGCCGCGCGAGACGCGCTCATTGAGATGCGCGATCGCCGTCAGGCCGTCCCGGGCTATGGGCATCCGCTGCACAAAGCACGCGATCCCAGGGTCGAGGCGCTTCTCTCCGTGGCCGGCGAGTGCGGCATTGCCGCCCGCCATGTCGAGATTGCCCTGGCGGTCGAGAAACTCCTGCCCGAGGTCCTTGGCAAGCCACTGGTCATGAACGTTTCGGGCGCGATCGGCGCCGTGCTGCTCGATGCCGGATATCCGCTGCTCGCCGTGAAGGGCGTGCCGATCCTCGCGCGCACGGCGAGCCTAGTGGCGCACCTCCTGGAAGAGCAGGAACGCCCGATCGGGTTTGTGCTTGCGCACTCGGGAGCGGCAGCGATTGGCTACGACGGCGCCTCTCCGGAGGGCTTCGTCCCGAGTGAGGACTCGCCGTGAGTTCCATACAGGTGCTGCGCGGGATCCGCGTGGTGGAGCAGGGCACTTTCATCACCGGGCCGTGCGCCGGGATGATGCTTGCGGACCTGGGCGCGGACGTGATCAAGATCGAGAGCCCGGACGGGGATCCCTATCGCAGCTACCAGGGCGACCTGTATTCACCGCATTTCCAGGCCTACAACCGCAACAAGCGCAGCGTCGTCTGCGATCTGAAGCAGGCGGCCGACCGGGAACTCTTCGAGCGGCTGGTCAGCGAGGCGGATGTGTACCTGCAGAACTTCCGTCCCGGCACGGCCGAGAAGCTTGGGGCGGGGCCGGAGAGATTGCACGCGCTCAATCCGCGACTCATCTATTGCTCGATCAGCGGCTTCGGGGCCAGCGGTCCCTACGCGGAGCGGCCGAGCTACGACTCCGTGGCGCAGGCACTCTCGGGATTTCTCAGTGTGGTGGTCGATCCGGAGCGGCCGCGATTTCTCGGCCCTGCGCTGGCCGACGCCATCACCGGGATCTATGCGTCGTACGGAGTTCTCGGTGCGCTGTTCGAGCGCTCGCAGACGGGCCGCGGCTCGCTGGTCGAGATCTCGATGCTCGAGGCGATGGCGCACTTTGCCGTCGAGCCGTTCGCGGCATTCTTTGCGCTCGGCGAAACCCCGAAGTCGACCGACCGACCGCGCCTCGCGCAGGCCTATATCCTGCGTACCTCGGATCAGCGACTGCTCGCGATTCACCTCTCGTCCCTCGAAAAATTCTGGCGCGGATTGATACTGGCCCTCGAAGCGACTCATCTCGACGCCGATCCACGCTTCAGCGATCGCCTGGCGCGCATCAAGAACTATGAAGCGCTTGGTGAAG
>DASQOO010000216.1:0-11909 GCA_035644435.1 Steroidobacteraceae bacterium
CTTGCGATCGTTGCCGATGCCGGCATGTGGATCGAAGCCAACTTCAAGGAAACCGACCTTGCACACGTGCGCAAAGGCCAGCCGGTGGAGATCGAAATCGACACCTACGGCAGGCGCAAGTGGTCAGGCCGCGTGCAAAGCATCTCGCAAGCCACGGGCGCCGAGTTCGCCATCCTTCCGGCGCAGAACGCCAGCGGAAACTGGGTGAAGGTCGTGCAGCGCATCCCGGTCCGGATTGCCGTGACGACCTCGCCCGCCGATCCGCCGCTGCGCGCAGGCATGAGCGCCACGGTGCGCATCGATACGCGCGTCGAGCCGTCAGACTCTGTAGCGCGAACTGCCCAGGCTGCGCCGTGAGCCCACAAGGTGGCGTCAATCGCGGCCTGGTGGTCGCGTCGACCATGTTGGCGACGATGCTCTACGCGATCGACACCACGATCGCCAACGTGGCCCTGCCGCACATCCAGGGGAGCCTGCAGGCCTCGCCCGACCAGGTCCTCTGGGTGCTCACCTCGTACATCGTCACGAGCGCGATCGCCACGCCGATCGTGGGCTTTCTCGCGTTGCGCATCGGCGAGCGGCGCATCCTGCTCATGAGCGTGGCGGGATTCACGGTTGCCTCAATGCTCTGCGGCATCGCCACCTCGCTCCCAGAGCTCGTATTCTTTCGCGCCGTGCAGGGCGCTTGCGGGGCGGCACTGATCCCCATTTCCCAGTCGTGCCTGCTGAGCGTCTATCCGCGCGAGCGCCACGGCACGGCGCTCGCGATCTGGGGCGTCGGTGTGATGGTCGGGCCCGTGATCGGACCGACGCTGGGTGGTTGGCTGACCGAGGCGCTGAACTGGCGCTGGGTGTTCTATATCAACGTGCCGGTCGGCGCACTGGCGTGGATCGGCCTCACCGCTTCTTTGCCACGCGGCGCGACGTCGCAAGATCGACGTTTCGACCTCAAGGGGTTCGTGATGCTCGCGTTCGCGATCGGGCTCGCGCAGCTGGCACTCGATCGCGCCAACAGCCAGGGCTGGCTCGATTCCACGGAAATCGTCACCGAGATGCTGCTCGCCGGAATTCTGTTCTACATGTTCCTGGTGCACACGCTGACGACGGCGCACCCCTTCTTCGAGCGCGCCTTGTTCCGCGATCGCAACCTGGTGGCGGGTCTCGTGACGCCCTTCGTCGTGTTCCCGCTCATCATGGTGCCAGGCGCTCTGCTGCCCGTGTTCATGCAGCAACTGCAGGATCACACCGCCGCCACCGCGGGTCTCGTCATGGCGCCACGCGGCCTGGGTATGGCGATTGCGATGCTGAGCGGCGGACGGCTCATTTCCCACATGGATTCGCGCCTGCTCGCCGCCATCGGTCTCGGCATCGTCCTGGCCACCTGCGCAACGCTGGTGCACATCACGACCGATACGAGTGCCGCCAGCATCGGCACGATCACGTTCTTCCAGGGCGTCGGCATGGGCCTGACATTTCTCTGCATCAATGCTGCGGCCTACGCCACGCTGCCGGCGGAGCTGCGCACCGAGGGCGCGGTGCTGGTCACGCTCGGCCGCACGCTGAGCGGCGCAATCGGCATTTCAATCGCCGGGTCGCTCCTGACGCACTCGGCCGCCGCCAACCAGTCACGCCTGGTCGAATACTTCTCGCCCTTTGATGCGCAGCGCTGGGCCGCAGCAGCGCAAGTCGTCGGTGATCGCGCGACTGCTCTGCTCACCCTGCAGGTGCAGCAGCAGGCTACCGTTATCGGCTATGAGAACGTCTTTGCAGTGATCAGTGCGCTTGCCCTGCTCGCCTTGCCGATGCTGCTGCTGTTCAAGCTTCCGAAGCGCGCCAAGACATCGAGTGACGCCGCCAGCGCCGAAGCACTGCACTGATCTTTCCGCACGCCTCCGCGAAAGTTGTGGTCCTATGCTGATTGCGTATCCGGCGTGGGCGGAGAGCTGTCATGAGCTACGAGCTTTACTACTGGCCCGGGGTCCAGGGCCGCGGTGAATTCATACGCCTCGCGTTGGAAGAAGGCGACGCACGTTACGTCGATGTCTCACTCGTGCCCGAGGCGAAGGGCGGTGGCGTACCCGCCATATTGAAAGCGCTCGAAGCAAGGGGCGTCGAGCGCGTGCCTTTCGCGGTTCCGATTCTGAAAGCGGGCCGGCAGCTGATCGCGCAGACGCCCAACATCCTGCTGTTTCTCGGCAATCGACTGGCGCTGGCACCCCGCGATGAGGCCGGGAAGCTTTGGACCAACCAGTTGCAGCTCACCATCTCCGATTTCTACCTGGAGATCTTTCACACTCACCACCCGCTCGGCGACGGCTACGCCTACGAGGAACAGAAAGCGGCGGCGAAGCGGCGCGCGAAGGACTTCCGGTCGGTGCGTCTGCCGAAGTTCATCGACTACTTCGAGCGCGTGCTCGCACGCAACCGCGCCCGCGGCCCGTGGATGGTGGGAGCGCATCTCAGTTACGCCGACCTCTCCATGGCGCAGGTCGTCGCGGGCTTGCGCTATGCGTTTCCGTCCGCAACCCGCAAGGTATTGCGCAAACGACCGTGCCTGTGCGCGTTGCATGACAAGGTGTTCGATCGACCGCGCGTTGCGCGCTACGTCGCATCGGGTCGGCGGCTTCCCTTCAACAACGAAGATCTGTTCCGGCACTACGCCGAGCTCGATCGCTGACGAGCTTTCCGTGACCGCACCTACTCCGCGGACCGCGACCGGCGATATGTGAACTCCGGTCCGGCGAGCCTTCCCAATAGCCCGTCGATCGCCAAGGGTATTGAGAATCATTCCCATTCGTATTAAGGTTAGGCCGTCTGATGGGGAGCTGGAACAACCATGAGTCGGATCCGCGGCAAACGCCTGCCTGCCGTCTTGGGCATAGTCGCAGCGCTCAGTTCAGCACTGGCAGCGGCCCAGAACACGCCTGATCCCTCGGGCTCCGTCCCGGTGAAAACGCTGCCCAAAGTCGTGGTCTCCGATGACCCGGACAGCTACAAGGCGGAGACAAGCACCTCCTTGCACACTGACACGTTGCTGCGCGACGAGCCAACCTCGATCACCGTCGTGACGCGCAAGACGATCGATGACCAGAACATGCAAAACCTCGCCGACGTGGTGCGCTATGTACCCGGGATCGGTATCGCCCAGGGCGAAGGCAATCGCGACAACCCGGTGTTTCGCGGCAGCAGCACTTCCGGCGACCTCTTCATCGACGGCCTCCGCGATGACGTCGAGTACTACCGCGACTTGTACAACATCGAGCAGGTCGAGGCCCTCAAGGGTCCGAACGGCATGATCTTCGGGCGCGGCGGCGTGGGCGGTGTCATCAACCGCGTGAGCAAGCAGGCGGGATTCGATACATTCCGCTCCGCGACGCTGCAAGGCGGCTCGTACAGCGACGCACGCGTTGCACTGGATCTAAATCAGCCCTTCAACGACTCCGTCGCACTGCGGCTCAACACGATGTATGAGGACAGCGATACGTATCGCGACGATGTGAACTTCGAGCGCTACGGGATCAACCCGACGATGACCTTCCGGGCTGGCGATGCCACGCGCTTCGTGGTGGGCGCCGAATATTTCCACGATGAGCGCACGGCCGATCGCGGTGTGTCGTCGTTCGCCGGGCGCCCTCTTCCCACCGATCCGTCAGAATTTTTCGGCGACCCGGCACAGAGCGAGACCCATTCGACCGTCAAAGCCGTGAGCGCGCAGTTCGAGCACGAGTTCAACGAACGGTTCACGCTGCGCGATCGCGCACGTTACGGCAATTACGACAAGTTCTATCAGAACGTCTATCCGGGTGTGGTGGACGCCACCGGCACCAACGTGCAGATCGTGGCGTACAACAACGCGATGCAGCGCGACAACCTGTTCAACCAGACCGATCTGCTGTTCTCGCTCGAGTCCGGTGCCGTGAAGCATTCGCTGCTCGCGGGAGTGGAACTCGGGCGCCAGGTCACCGACAACTTCCGCAACACCGGTTTCTTCGACACGATCAGTCCGACGACGACGGCGATCACAGTGCCCGTGAGCGATCCCCGCACCACGCTGCCCGTCAGTTTTCGACAGAGCGCGACCGATGCGGATAACCACGGTGTCGCAAAGATTGCCGCCGTGTACCTGCAGGACCAGATCGAGTTTTCACCGCGCTGGCTTGCCACCCTTGGGGTGCGCTACGACGACTTCCAGGTCGATTTCGACAACCACCGCACCAACACCACGTTCCGTAGCGACGACGGCTTGGTCTCGCCACGCGCGGGACTGGTCTACAAGCCCGTGGAACCGCTCTCGCTCTACGCCAGTTACAGCACTTCGTACCAGCCGCGCGCCGGCGCGCAGCTCTCCTCGCTGACTCTGTCGAACGAGGCACTCGACCCCGAGAAATTCACCAACTACGAGGTCGGGGCGAAGTGGGATCTGCTGTCAGGCGTTGCCTTTACAGCTGCGGGGTATCACCTCGAGCGCACGAACGTCGCGGCCCCCGACCCCCTCGATGCCACGCACTTGATCCTGATCGATGGCCAGCGAGTGAATGGCGTCGAGCTCGGCATCGCCGGCAACGTCACCACGGCGTGGAGCATCATGGGTGGGTACGCTTACCAGGACGGCGAGATCGAGAGCGATCAATCGGCGGCTGTTCTCAAGGGCGCGCGGCTGGCGGCGCTGCCTGAGAATACTTTCTCGCTCTGGAACCGCTACGACTTCAGCCCGATGTGGGGTGCGGGGCTCGGCATCATCTACCGCGACAGCATGCTCGCTGCGACCGAGAACCTCGCCGCGCCTACAACCAACGTCACGCTCCCGTCGTTCACGCGGGTCGACGCCGCGGTATTCTTCACCCTGAGCGCACGCTTGCGCGCGCAACTCAACGTCGAGAATCTCTTCGACGAACGATATTTTGCGTCGGCGAATAGCAATACCAACATCACGCCGGGCTCACCGCGCGCCGCGCGGGTGTCACTCATCGCGACCTTCTAGATTCGAGCTCGACGGCCCGATTGGCGGAGAGGGGGAGATTCGAACTCCCGAGCCCCGTGAGGGACTGCCGGTTTTCAAGACCGGTGCATTCAACCGCTCTGCCACCTCTCCGACGGTCTGTGGCGGCGCATCCTACCGTCGTTGCACGCGCAGGACAAAGTGCACTGCTCGCGTGCATCATCCGGATGTGGAACAGGCCCTCCGAAGGAGAACAACGTGAATGCTTTCCTGATCTGCTCGGCGATCCTGGTGCTGCTCTATTTCGTGCTGTCGCTGCATGTCTCGATGACGCGCAAACGTACCAAGACCGGTATCGGCGCGGGTAACGATCCATCGGGGCCGCTGAGCAAGGCGGTGCGCGCCCACGGCAATGCGGCGGAATACATTCCGATCTTCGTAGCGCTGTTTCTCTACTTTCTGCTGTCGGGTGCGGGCGGCTGGATCGCGTGGGTTGCCATCATCGTGACGATCTGTCGCGTGCTGCACGCCATGGGCATGCTCATGACGCCCAACTTCAATGCGCCACCACATCCGCTGCGTGCCGTTGGTGCACTCGGTACTTATCTCGGCGGATTCGCGCTCGGTGTGGCACTGCTGATGCGTGCGCTGATGTAACGGAAGCTGGCGAGCGACCCAATGGGTTGTTGGGAACCATTCTCAACTACCTCAAGTTGGGGTCGCAACATGGCGCCGGAAATGAGAATTCGCGCACTCCGAGTGACACTCACATGACACGCTCGAGATGGCCGGCTCGTAGCATGCGCGCATGGTTTTCGGGCAGCTTCTCGTCGCTCATCAGCGCAAACAGGTCAAGTCGGCCGCAGGTGCTTTTGAAGCGTTCGCGGCGAAGCACGAGCGCTTCACGATCGAGACCTGCCTGCGCCGCCTGCTGATTACCCACGCCAACGATTCCACGATCGCGAATGCAGCCTCCGCCGAACCGGCTGGAGTCGAGCTCTATCGTGGCGTCGACGCCTATGACCTGCTTCTACGCATAGCGAGTGGATTGGAAAGCGAAGTACCGGGCGAATCGGAAGTCTTCGGCCAGTTCAAACAGAGCTGGCAGTCGTACCGCACCGACCACGCCGAAGCCGCACGCGGGCTGGACTCACTGATGCGTAAGCTGTTCGAGGACGTGAAGGAGATCCGCTCACGTCATCTCACCGGCCTCGGAGCGGCAACCTACGGTGGCCTGGTGCGTGCCCTGCTCGGCAGCGAGGCTGACCGACCGACGCTTCTCATCGGCGCCGGCGAAATGTCTGCCGCCATCCTTCCTTACCTTTCGGGTCGGCCCCTCTATATCGCGAATCGCACTCCCGAACGCGCGGCCGCGCTGGTCGCGGGGCTGCGGCGCAAGGCCGATCACGCCGACCAGATCCATCTCATCGGCGGCGAACTCGACGTGGAGCTCGACGCCTGGCGCACGGCCACCAATGTCGTGGTTTGCGTGCCGCCGAACCGCGAACGTGATGCCGCGCGCGTGCAAGCGTGGACGAATCGCGCTGCGACGTCGGGCCACTTGCTCCACCTCGGCAAGCTCGCGCCGGGCGACTCGCTCTGGGCGAAGCTCGACCGCTTCGCGACGCTCGCGGATCTGTTCGCGCTGCAGTCCGCCAACTCCGAGCGGCGGCGTGTTCAACTGCTCCATGCGCGCAACGCGTGTCGCGAGCGCGCGCAGCTGCGTGGACTCGGCGGTGGCGCCAGCGTCGCGCACGGCTGGGAAGATCTCTCGCTCTTCGCCCACATTGCCTGATGCCCATGGGCGAGCTGCGCCTCGGCACCCGGCGATCAGCTCTCGCGTGGGCCCAAAGCCTGTGGGTCGCCGAGCACATTCAGCGCCTCAATCCGGGCACACAGGTCAGGCTGATACCGATCGAAACCCGCGGTGATCGCATCACCGATCTGCCGCTCAGCCAGGTTGAAGGCAAGGAATTCTTCTCGGCGGAAATCGATGCCGCCCTGCTCGCGGGCGACGTCGACCTCACCGTTCACTCCCTCAAGGACCTGAGCCTCGAGCGCCCGGCGCAATTGACGTTAGCTGCGATTCCGAAGCGTGAGAATCCACGCGACGTGATCATTTTCCGCGCCGACGTGCGACAACGGCTGCGGAGCGGACAAGTACTGAGGATCGGTACTTCTGCGCCCCGCCGGCTCGAAAACGTTCCCCGCTTCATTGCCCGAGCTCTTCCTGGCGATGGTCTTGCCAGAGTCGAGTGCGTGGAAATCCGTGGCAATGTCGATACACGCCTCGGGAGGCTGCACGAGCCCGAAGCGAGCGAGCGCCGACTCGATGGCGTCGTGCTGGCATTCGCCGGGCTGATCCGCCTGTGGCGCGACACGCGGCCTGAAGGCGGCCGCGAGAAGTTGCGCGCACTGCTGCAGAACATTCGCTGGATGGTCTTGCCACTCACCGACTGCCCCACTGCGCCGGGGCAGGGCGCCCTCGCAGTCGAGTGCCGCAGCAATGCCGCTGACGTGCGCACGGCGCTCGCGCGCCTCAACGATGAAACCAGCGCGCGCCTGGCCGCGGTGGAACGACAGGTCCTGGCCCAGTACGGCGGCGGGTGTCATCAGCGGTTCGGCGCGACCTGTATCGAGCATCCGGCATTCGGCTCGCTTCTCTACCTGCGCGGCGTCGGTCCGGGCGCTGAGCCTCTCGACCGCGTGACCTGGCTCGGCATGCCACAACCCCCTCGCCCGCCGACCCACTGGTGGGACGGTTTCAGCGCGCGCGAATCGAACGACGTTCCCGCCGCTGACATTTCGTACGCAGTCGATGCTGCTTTTCGCGACAGCTCGGCGCCCGTATTCGTTGCGCACAGTCGCGCGCTCCCGAGCCATGCCGCCGCACGCTTGTCGACGCATCGCGTCTGGACCTCCGGAACCGCGAGCTGGTTTCGCATGGCACGTCTTGGCGTCTGGGTCGAAGGCTGTGCGGAGGGTCTCGGTTACGAGTCGATCGCCCCAACGCTCGGCGAACCGGTGCTCGGCCTGCCGCCCCTGGACAAATGGCAGATCCTGAGCCACGCCGCTGCCGCCGATCATTGGCCGGGCGGCGAAGTTATCGGGACCTACCGCCTGCCGGAAGTCGGAACGCAGACGATCCCTGACGCGGCGTCGCTCACCCACGTTTACTGGGCCAGTGGCAGCCAGTTCCGCGAGCTCTGGTCACGGTTGCCCGCCTCAGTTCATCATGCCTGCGGTCCCGGCAAGACGGCTCACCTGATCCGCGCTGCCGGAATCAGCAATCTCACGGTTTTTCCATCCGTTCACGAGTGGCGACGATGGCTACAGATCGAACCCCCGACCCAGGCTACGGATTGACCCTGCGCCGCCTGCGCCAGGATCGGCACATTCGCGAGCTGACACGCGAGGTGCGTGTGTCGGCGACGCAGCTCATCCAGCCGCATTTCGTGGTCGAGGGCTTGCGCAGCCGCGAGGATGTGCCGGGGCTCCCTGGCGTGTACCGCGAGACACCCGATAGCTTCCTGAAGCAGGTCGACCAGGACCTGGAAGCGGGCACCGACAAGATCCTCATCTTCGGAGTGCCGGGCGAGAAGCGCGATTCCGATATCCGCTTCGACTTCACCGCGAGGCAGATCGAGGCACTGCGCAAGCGCTTCGGGAGCGACCTGTGGGTCGCGGTCGACGTCTGTTTGTGTTCGTTCACGACCCATGGCCATTGCGGCGTGCTCAATCGCGAACAGGATCACGTGATCAACGACGCGAGCGTGGAGCAGCTGGCGCGCGCGGCACTCGAATACGCGCAAGCGGGCGCCAACTGCGTGGCTCCCAGTGACATGATGGATGGGCGAGTTGCCGCGATCCGCGCCGCGCTCGATGGCGGCGGACGTGAACGCACACTGCTTATGAGTTATTCGGCCAAATTCCATTCGCGCTTCTATGGCCCTTTTCGCGAAGCCGCGGATTCCGCGCCGCGCGCAGCACTCAAGGACCGTGCCAGCTACCAGATCGACCCGGCGCGCGCCGACGATGCGTACCTCAGCTCGCAGCGTGATGCTGACGAGGGCGCCGATATCCTGATGGTCAAGCCCGGCCTTCCTTATCTCGACATTCTCAAGGAACTGTCGGCGCGCATTCAGCGGCCGTGGGCAGTGTACGAAGTGAGCGGTGAGTACGGTGCTTTCGAGGCACTGGCAGCGCAGCAGCTCATGGATGGCCCCAACGCCCACCTCGAATGCTGGACCGCGTTCGTGCGCGCAGGTGCTTCCATGATCATCACTTACGGCGCGCGCTACGGGCGCGGCTGGCTGGCCGGCTCATGACGGCCGAACGCTCCGCTGCGCTCTTCGAGCGCGCGCGCCGTGTGACGCCCGGCGGTGTGCACTCGCCGGTGCGTGCGTTTCGTGGTGTGGGCGGCGTGCCACGTTTCATGCGCGAAGCGGCGGGAAGCCGCCTCATCGACGTCGACGGCAAGATCTACATCGACTTCTGCATGTCGTGGGGCCCCCTGATCTTCGGACACCAGGATCCGCACGTGCGTGCCGCCGTCGAGGGAGCGCTGAGTCGCGGCTGGTCATACGGTACCGCCGAGTCGGGTTCACTCGAGCTGGCGGAGTGGATCTGCCGCCGCATCCCCTGGGTCGAGCAGATCCGTTTCGTGAACTCCGGCACCGAAGCGGTGATGTCAGCGTTGCGGCTCGCACGCGCCGCGACTGGACGCACACGCATCCTGAAGTTTCACGGTTGCTATCACGGGCACGTCGATTCGATGCTCGTCAAGGCCGGCTCAGGACTCGCCGAGGCGACGAGCCCGGACAGCGCTGGCGTCAGTGCGGAAACGGCGGCAAATACGCTCGTCGTCCCCCTCGACGATTCACCTGCGTTGCAGGAGGTATTCGCTCGCCACGGCCGCAGCATCGCTGCTGTGATCGTCGAGCCCCTGCCCGCAAACTTTGGCTTGTTGCCGCAGCGTCCTGAGTTCCTCAAGGAACTCGTGGAACTCGCCCACGCGAACGGCGCGCTGGTCATCTTCGATGAAGTCATCAGCGGCTTTCGCGTCGCGCTGGGTGGCATGGCTGAGCGACTCGGCGTGAAACCCGACCTCGTAACTTACGGCAAGGTGATCGGCGGTGGCTTTCCCGTCGGCGCATTCGCAGGCCGCCGCGACCTGATGGAACAGA
The DNA here is from genome assembly GCA_035644435.1 of Steroidobacteraceae bacterium. Lineage (GTDB taxonomy): Bacteria > Pseudomonadota > Gammaproteobacteria > Steroidobacterales > Steroidobacteraceae > DATBVX01. The sequence goes on from DASQOO010000216.1 coordinate 10,126, forward strand.
TCGCACCCGTGGGGCCCGTTTACCAGGCGGGCACGTTGAGCGCTAACCCAGTGGCCATGGCTGCGGGTCTCGCGACACTCAGCAAGCTCGAATCTCATTCACCCTACGCAACGCTCGAACGTCTTGGCGCTCTGCTGACCGATGCGCTGCAGGCAGTGATCGCCCGAACGGGAACGGACCTGCAGGTGCAAAGGGACGGATCGCTTTTCTGGCTGGTAGCGGGCGCCCCCGCCGGTTCGGTCGTGCGCTGCGTTGAAACCATTCCCGCTTCACAGCGCCAGCGCTTTGCCACGCTGTTCCATTCGCTACTCGAACGCGGCATTTACCTCGCGCCCAGCGGCTTCGAGGTCGGGTTCCTCTCGACCGCACATTCGCATGCGGACCTCGATCAGTTCGTTGCCGCTTTCGAGGCGGCGCTCGGGACCCCCTCCGCGGCGTAACCGATGGCAGCCCGACTCATTACTGCCCGACGAGGCCTGCGCTGGCTGGTGCTGGTGGCCGTTCTCTGGCTGCTGCTGCTCTTCGCGCTGCTATTGTGGTGGGGCTGGGTCGTGCACCGGCAGGCCGTCAAGATCGAAGAGTTGCAGCAGATCGTCGCGCAGGACACATCCGCCGCTCATGAGCAATGGCAGGTCACCCAGCGCATGCTGGTCTGGGAAGGCGGCACGTTGCTCGTGCTGCTCACCGGGCTCTCGGTCGCGCTCCTCTGGCTTTACCTGCGCGATCAGCGACGCACCCGCGCCTCGCAGGCCTTCTTCGCTTCCGTGACTCATGAGCTGCGCACGCCTCTTACCAGCATTCGGCTGCAGGCTGAATCGCTCGCTGATGCGGGTTCGTCGGCGAATCCGCTCATTCATCGCCTGCTCGAAGACACCAGTCGCCTCGAAGTACAGGTTGAAAGAACCCTGGAGCTGGCGCGCCTCGAAGGCGGCGGCGTACTGGATCTACAGCCGCTGCCGATCGGACAGTGGCTCGAGCGCCAGGTGGCGGGCGTGAAAGCGGAAGGCAGCCAGCTCAATGTCGAGTTACAGGCCACGGACCAGCGCGACGCCCCGATGGTGCTTGCTGATCGCAACGCGCTCAAGGTGATCGTCCGCAACCTGGTCGAGAACACGCTGCGACACTCTCAGACCCTGCCAGCCCACGCGCGCATCGCGATCGAAAGCGAACCGGCCGCAGTGACGGTGAGCTTCGCCGACCAGGGCCGTGGCTTCAGCGGCGATGCCCTGCGGCTTGGCACGCTCTTCTTCCGTGGCGAGCGCTCGCAAGGCGCGGGCGTCGGGCTCTACTTGATCCGCACGCTGATGCGCCGCATGGGTGGCGATGCCGAGTACAACTCCCGCCCCGGCGCTGGTTTTGAGACGCGCCTGATCTTTCGCCGCGCCGAGGAGCCGACGTGACCGGCGCGGCACGCATTCTCGTGGTCGAGGACGAACCCAACGTCGGACGCACGCTGACCGAGCGACTCATTGCCGAGGGCCACACGATCGAATGGGCGCGTACTGCCAGCGAGGCCCTGAGCATGTCACAGGGCCCGGCGTTCGATCTCGCCCTGCTGGACGTCGGACTTCCGGACCAGTCGGGGTTCGATCTCGCGGCCACCCTGAGGCGCCGTCACCCGCGGACAGCCATCGTGTTCCTGACCGCGTTCGGCACTCCCGACGATCGGGTGCGCGGACTCGAGCTCGGCGCCGAGGACTACATCGTCAAGCCGTTTCATTACAAGGAGCTGTTGCTGCGGATCGAGAACGCGCTCCGCCGCGCCAAGCTCCTGGCCAATGCCG
>DASQOO010000217.1:0-52146 GCA_035644435.1 Steroidobacteraceae bacterium
CCCTACGCGCGCCAGTTCCTCGATCGCATGGACAAGCCGCAGGTCGATCGGATCGAGGGCATCCTGCCGGCGATTGCGATCGATCAGACCAACCCGGTGCGCACCTCGCGCTCCACCGTCGGTACGATGACGGAGCTCAACGATCACCTGAAGCTTCTTTTCGCACGCGCCGCCGAGCTCTACTGCCGCAGCTGCGGCGCCGCCGTGAAGCGCGATTCAGCAGAGAGCGTCTACGCCGCTATTCTCGAGCGCTCGACCGCGGCCGGCGACCCACGGGTGTTGATCACCTTCCCGGTCACGGTGCCGAAGAACTTCACCGAGGCCGAGGTGAAATTGCTGCTCGAGAAGCAAGGCTACACGCGCATTCACGCGCGCAAGGGTGCGACGCTCCAGGTGATCCAGGATCGCCTGCGCATCGGTGCCGTGGAGCGCGCCCGCGTGCTCGATGCGATCGAAGCGGCGCTGCGGGTCGGACGCGGTCGCCTGAGTGTGCACATGGAAGACGCTGACGCCACGACGGCGCCATGGAGATTCTCGAGCGACCTGCACTGCGCCGACTGTGACATTCACTACCACGAGCCCGCCGCGCACATCTTTTCGTTCAATTCGCCCCTCGGCGCCTGTGAGCAATGCCGCGGCTTCGGCCGCACGATCGGCATCGACTACGGGCTGGTCATTCCGGACGAATCGAAGTCGCTCAAGGGAGGCGCGATCCGGCCCTGGCAGACGGAGTCATATAAGGAGTGCCAGGACGATCTGCTGAAGTTCGCCCGCAAGCGCCGCATTCCGATCGAGACGCCGTGGCGCGAGCTGACCGATGAGCAGCGTCATTGGGTCATCGAGGGTGAGGGCCCGTGGAACAAGAAGGTCTGGTACGGCGCGAAGCGCTTTTTCGCCTGGCTCGAGCGCCGCAGCTACCGCATGCATGTCCGCGTGCTGCTCTCGCGCTATCGCGCCTACACCCCTTGCGCCGATTGTGCTGGTGCGCGACTTCGACCCGATGCGCTCTTGTGGCGACTCGGTTCCACCGGTGATGCCCGGCGCGCACGCCCGCAAGGTAATCGATTCCGTCCCGAGGGCGTGAGCTGGACGCCGGCGCAGTTCGAGGCCTTGCCCGGACTGACGCTGCACGATGTGATGCTGCTTCCCATCGATAGGTGCCGTGATTTCTTCGCGCAACTGCAGCTGCCCGCGCCGCTCGATGAAGCGGCCGATCTGCTGCTCGAAGGCATTCGCACGCGATTGGGGTTCCTGTGCGATGTCGGGCTCGGATATCTCACGCTCGATCGGCAGTCCCGCACGCTTTCGGGTGGCGAAGTTCAGCGCATCAACCTGACGACTGCGCTCGGCACTTCGCTGGTCAATACGCTCTTCGTACTCGATGAACCCTCGATCGGCCTGCATCCGCGCGACATAGGACGGGTGATCGAGGTGATGCGACGCCTGCGTGATGCCGGCAATTCGCTGGTCGTCGTCGAGCACGATCCGCAGGTGATGCTCGCTGCCGACCGCATTCTCGATCTCGGCCCCGGGCCGGGAGAGCACGGCGGGGAGATCGTGTACTTCGGTCCCGCCGCCGAGATTGCGGATGCACCCGATTCGCTCACCGCCGCGTATCTCACGGGACGCAAGCACGCTGTCGATGAGCTGCATTCACAACCCGTCACGCGCCGCACCAGCCTGCTGCGGCTGACAGGTGCGGCTCAGCACAATCTCAAGGGCGTTGATGTGAGCTTCCCGCTCGAGCGGCTCGTTTGCGTGACTGGCGTGTCCGGCTCGGGCAAGTCGACGCTGGTACACGACGTGCTTTACGCCGCGCTTCTCAAAGCGAAGGGCAAACCGACTGAAGCGCCGGGACAGTTCGCATCGCTCAGCGGGTACGAGAATGTCGGTGACATCGTGCTGGTCGACCAGTCGCCGATCGGGCGCACGACGCGCTCCAACCCGGCGAGCTACGTGGGCGCATTCGATTCGATTCGCGCCCTGTTTGCGCGCGCGCCACTCGCGAAAGAACGTCGCTACACCGCGGGGACTTTCAGCTTCAACTCAGGTACCGGTCGCTGCCCGACCTGCAGCGGCAATGGCTTCGAGCACGTCGAGATGCAGTTCCTGTCGGACGTGTACCTGCGCTGCCCGGACTGCGACGGCCGCCGTTACCGGGATGAGACCCTCGAAGTGAAGATCACGGGCGCCAACGGACGCTCGCTCGACGTTGCCGCGGTGCTCGCGTTGACCGTGAGCGAGGCAGTCGAATTCTTTGCCGGAAAGCCCGAAGTCCTCGCCCGGCTGCAACCGCTCGAGGAGGTCGGGCTCGAATACCTGCGGCTCGGTCAGCCCGTGCCCACGCTTTCGGGTGGCGAAGCGCAACGGCTGAAGCTCGCAGGACATCTCGCCGAAGCGGGCGCCCGCAAGCGCGAGACCAAGGAAGGCAAGCTCCTGCTGTTCGATGAGCCGACCACCGGCTTGCACTTCGAGGACATCGCGAAACTGCTGCGCGCATTTCGCACCCTGGTTGCCGCTGGGCACTCGCTGATCGTCATCGAACACAACCTCGATGTGATCCGCGCCGCCGACTGGATCATCGACCTGGGGCCGGAAGGCGGCGATGCGGGCGGGGAGATCGTCTGCGTCGGCGCGCCCGACGAAGTCAAGAAGTGCGTGTCCTCCCATACCGGCAAGGCGTTGCTCGATTACGAGACGGCCCTCGGAAGATCCTTCGCGAGGACACTCGCTCCGAAAACGCCGGACCAGCGGCCTGCGAGGAAGCGCCCAGCCGCGATTCGCGTGCACAACGCGCGCGAGCACAACCTGAGGATTTCCGATCTCGAGATTCCGCGCGATCGCTTCACGGTGATCACGGGAGTGTCGGGTTCCGGCAAGTCCACGCTGGCGTTCGACATCCTGTTCGCCGAGGGACAGCGCCGCTATCTCGAATCGCTGAATGCGTACGCGCGGCAGTTCGTGCAGCCCGCGGCGCGGCCCGACGTCGATGCCATCTTCGGCATTCCGCCCACCGTCGCGATCGAGCAACGCACCAGCCGCGGTGGCCGCAAGAGCACGGTCGCGACGCTGACCGAGATCTATCATTTCCTGCGCCTGCTCTACGTGAAGCTCGGCACTCAGTACTGCCCGACCTGCAACGTCCCGATCGAGCCGCAGAGCGTCGATTCCATGGTGGCGCGGATCCTGCGCGAGGAACGCGGCAAGACCGTGACGCTCCTCGCGCCGTTGGTCGTCGCCCGCAAGGGTTACTACACGGATCTCGCCAAATGGGCGGCGGGCAAAGGGTTCAAGCATCTGCGCGTCGACGGCGAGCTTCTGCCGACGGCGAAGTGGCCACGACTCGCACGCTTCAAGGAACACACGCTGGAGTTGCCCGTCGCGACACTGCGGGCGACGGCCGAGCAGGAAGCGCCGCTCCGAGCCGCGGTCGAGCAGGCGTTGGAGCACGGCAAAGGCATCCTGCACCTGCTGCGCCAGACCACGGCGACCAAGCGCAGCGCCGATTCGCGCGTCACCGTTCTTTCCACGCGCCGCAACTGCTCGACCTGCGGCACGAGTTTCGCAGATCTTGATCCGCGCCTGTTTTCATTCAATTCACGCCACGGCTGGTGCGAGGGCTGCTACGGCACGGGATTGAAGCTCCAGGGCTTCGACGAGGAACAGTCGGGCGAGGAGATCTGGTGGAACGACTGGTGGGAAGGATCGGCACAGGCCTGTCCCGACTGCCAGGGACAGCGCCTGAATCCGATCGCGCTCAACGTACGCTTCCGGGGACGCTCGATCGCGGAACTGACTTCGTTGCCCGTGACGGAGCTGCGCGCCTTCGCTCGCGGACTGAAGCTGAGTGCTCGCGACGCGGAGATCACGCGCGATGTGCTCGTGGAACTCGAATCGCGGCTGCGCTTTCTCGATGAGGTCGGGCTGAGCTACCTGTCGCTCAACCGCTCGGCACCCACGCTCTCGGGCGGCGAGGCGCAGCGCATCCGGCTCGCGGCACAACTGGGCTCGAACCTGCAGGGCGTGTGCTACGTGCTCGATGAACCCACCATCGGGCTGCATCCGCGCGATAACCGTGTGCTGCTCGACACACTCGATACGCTGCGCGCCAATGGCAATACGCTGGTCGTGGTGGAGCACGATGAGGACACGATCCGCCACGCCGACCACGTGATCGACCTGGGCCCCGGCGCCGGAGCGTCGGGCGGCCAAGTCGTCGGCCAGGGCAGCGCGCGAGAGCTCATGCGCAATCCGCAGTCGGTGACGGGCCAGTTTCTCGCCAAGCCACTCGCTCATCCGCTGGTTCCAAAACGAGCGGTGCGCGCCTCCGATCCGACGCTCGTGATCGAGAAGGTCACCTTGCATAACCTCAAGGACATCGAAGCGGAAGTGCCGGTCGGCCGCCTGATTGCCGTCACCGGCGTTTCCGGGTCGGGCAAGTCGACGCTGGCACGCGATGTGCTGCACGACAATCTCAAGCGCTTGCTCAGCGATGCGCCGGCGAATGGCAGGAATCTGGTCGGCTGCCGCGAGATTCGCGGTTGGCGCGAGATCGCTCGCGTGCTCGAAGTCGATCAGACGCCGATCGGCAAGACGCCGCGCTCGTGCCCCGCGACCTACGTTGGATTCTGGGATCAGATACGGCGCGTGTTCGCTGAAACAACCGAGGCGCGCATTCGCGGCTACGGGCCCAGCCGCTTCTCCTTCAATACGGCAGGCGGACGCTGTGACGGCTGCGAAGGCCAGGGCATCAAGAAGATCGAGATGAGCTTCCTGCCCGACGTGCGCGTGCTGTGCGATGTGTGTTCGGGACGGCGCTTCAATCCGGAGACGCTGGCGGTGCGCTTCAAGGACCGCAGTATCGGCGATGTGCTCGCGATGAGCGTCGATGAAGTGGCGCCGTTCTTCGCGGCGCATCCTTCCATCCATCATGCGCTGCGTATGCTCCAGGACGTCGGACTCGGCTACCTGACGCTGGGCCAGCAGAGCCCGACGCTTTCCGGCGGCGAAGCGCAGCGCATCAAGCTGGTGACCGAGCTCGCGAAAGTGAGGCCCACGCACCGGCCGGCACGCAACGGCAACGGCGCCGGCAAGACTCTCTACGTGCTCGACGAGCCCACGGTCGGCCTGCACATGGCAGACGTCGAGAAGCTGGTGCGCGTGCTGCACCGGCTCGTAGATGCCGGCAACACCGTGGTCGTGATCGAGCATAATCTCGATGTGATCGCGGAAGCCGACTGGGTCATCGACCTCGGGCCCGAGGGCGGCGAGGCGGGCGGCAGGATCGTGTCACAGGGGCCACCGGAGACATTGCTGCGCAACCGACGCTCGCACACCGGGCGTGCGCTCAAGGAACTCCTCGATTCGCGCAACGCGTAAGGAGACGAACGTGCCCGCCAATATCGAACGCGTGATCGAACCTCAGGCACACGACCTCGGCGGCTTCGAGGTGCGTCGTCTGTTGCCCGCGGCCGGGCGGCAGATGGTGGGACCGTTCATCTTTTTCGATCACATCGGCCCGGCGCAATTCGCCCCGGGACGCGGCATCGACGTGCGCCCGCATCCGCATATCGGGCTCGCCACCGTCACCTATCTTTTCGAAGGCGAGATCGTGCATCGAGACAGCCTCGAGTACGTGCAGCCGATTCGCCCCGGAGACGTCAACTGGATGACGGCCGGGCGCGGCATCGTGCATTCGGAGCGCACCGGCGATGAGCTGCGCCGCAGCGGCTCGAGAGTGCACGGCATCCAGACCTGGGTCGCCTTGCCGAGATCGGCTGAGGAAACGGCACCCGCGTTCTTTCATCATCCCGGGGCGACGCTTCCCGAAGTTCGCAGCCCCGGTGTCGTCGCGCGCGTCATCGCCGGCACCGCACTCGGCCAGCAATCGCCCGTCGAGGTTTTCTCGCCGATGCTGTACGTCGATCTGCAGATGTCCGCCGATGCGAGCTTCGACGTTCCGCAGGAGCACCCGGATCGCGCCGTGTATGTCGCCGCGGGTCGCATCGATCTCAATGGAACGCGCTTCGCGGCGGGCGCGATGGCGGTGCTGGAGCCGGCTGCGGACGCGCGCATACACGCGCTGGAAGATGCGCGGCTGCTGCTGCTCGGCGGCGCGCCGCTCGAAGGGCGTCGCTACATCTGGTGGAATTTCGTGTCGAGCAGCCGCGAGCGCATGGAGCAGGCCAAGAACGACTGGGTGCAGCAGCGCTTCGGGAAGGTGCCCGGCGAAACCGATTTTATCCCTCTGCCGCAAAAACCCGCGCAAACGCCGCTGTAGCAGGCGCGGATCAGTCGATCCCGGGTGAGGTAGTCGCTGCGCTCAGGCGCGTCCGACGTTGGAGTCGGACGGAGAATGGTAGTACTCGCTCTCTTCCGCGAACTGCGCGGCGAGGCGCCGCAACTCGCTCAAGCGGCCTTCCGCCGTGCTGATCGGCTGGCACTCTTCGCAGCGCGGGTTGCCGCACGGCTGGCGCGCGTACAACCAGTACTGGATCGCGCCCGCGAGCAGGCCGTCGGCGATATCCCAGAGATCCGCGTTGTCGTGCTTTTCTGCGAGACGATTGCCCAGCTCGACGGTCTTGCCGAAGGCATCGTCAAAAAATTGTTCAGTGGGATCCATGGCGGGCCGCTGGGAGAGCTGGTCGGAGTGCCATTCTACGGCAATCGAGCGCGCGCCCGACAAGTCAATCAGCGCTGCGTATTGCCTGAACCCGGCTGTGACTCCGGCATGCACCTCAACCGGCGCCGCAGCACAGCGTACAGCGTGATCAGCAGGCCCGCCTCCGTGGCGCCGCCACCACCACTGCCGCCGCTATCGCTTGCCGGGGGGTCGCCCCCCGGCGGCTGGGCAGTCGGACTCACGACCAGCGAAACGACGCGGACGTCATTCGCAGCGTTGGTGTCATTGGGCGCGCTGACCGTGATGGTGCCGGCGAAAGTGCCCGGGCTCGAGGGACGAAGTGCGACGCTGATGCGGCGCGTGCCACGCGGTTCGATCGCGCCGAGCTGACACGTGACGCCTCCCGCGCCGGTCGCACAGTTTCCGCCGGGTACGGAAACAGATTCGACTGCAACCGGCGCCTGCAGCGAAATCGACACGAGCACATCATTCAACTGCGCCGAGCCAACCGAGCTCACTTCGACCGGCAGCATCACTTCAGCGCCGGCGGTGCCCGCGAGTGTCTCGGGCGTATCTTCGATCGAAGCATCGACGAGGCGCATGCGTGAGATGCAGCTCGCATTTGCGACATTCGGGCGCATGTGTTCCAGGCTGCACTGCGAGAACGTGTTGCTGCCGTTGATCTGCGCCGCCATCAGGAAAGTTGGCGCGGTACTCTGGCAAGGCGAACCTGCCTCGCTGTCGTGAGTCGCACCGAAGTTGTGCCCGATCTCATGCGCGGATATCAGCGCCGTCGTAGTGAGGTCATAGCGGCCTTCGCTTACACCAACGCCGTGCGTCGTGTCGCAAACCGTTCCGACATAGGCAATGCCCGCCATGTTGTCGGCAATGTCGCGTCCAGTGATGAGATGCGCGAGGCCGACGTTACTCAGCGCCGCCGAGCTGCTCCGATAGCGGCCCAACTGCTCCAGCAGATCCGACCCCTTGTCGGTCGTGAACGGCTCGCTCGAGGTCGTGAAGACCTTGACCTGCGAAACCACGATGTCGACGCCCAGCTGGCCGCTGAAGATGCCGTCGACGATATTCATGCGCGCGAGCAGTTCGGCTTCGGTGTCGTTGGGATGCGCGACGTAGAACTCGTAGTCACCGATCACCGCGATCTCGAGCGCCCCGCCCGCGACTTCAGTGAGCGCGGGATCCGCACCGAGCTCACCCACGAGCGATTCGTATGCCGCGAGGGCGCTGCGCCTTTGATCCGTGACCTCGACTCCGCAGGACATCGGGCTCGAGCCGGCATCGCTGTCCGACAGACGGTAGACGACGGGTGCCGAGCCGCCGACCGCGAGCCGGTCGGTCGCGAACCGATTGACGATGCGGGCGGGCTCGATCGTGTAGAGCTCGTTGCCGTCCCAGATTGCACCGTGCAGTTCCTCGCCAATGCGCGTGAGTCGGACCCACGAGCCCGGCAGGCCCTCGACCTGTCCGCGAAGCAGCTGATAATTCGCGGCCGAACTGGGCTGCGCGAGCGTCGCTTCGGCGAGGAGCCGCGCATTGGACTGGAGCGCGAGATCGAACTGGCGGCCGTAGGCCTGGAAAGAGAGCCGGCCGCTGGCGATCTGCGCCTGGAGAGATGAAGCGTTGGGCGTCGAGGGCGCCTGCAGTCTGATCGGCTCCGCGTAGCGGATGTGCAAGTCGCCCGCCCCTGCCTGCGTGCCCAAAAGGAGCAGCAAGGACGCTGAAACGATCGAGGAAAACCAATGAAAACGCATCGGTTACCCCTGCCGGCCACGGGCGGCAGTTCTTGTTGTTACTAACGGACCCCGGTTCTTCTCAGTATCTTCTGTATGCAGGGCGGCTGTTCCCGCATCCACATATATTCCGCAGGCGCTATCGCATCAAATCCTGGTGAACGCTGCTGCGGCTTTTGGGCATACGGTGATGCGCTTCACGAGTCGACTGGCGGATTTTCGGGTCCGCCTGCAGATTCGGCGGGTCTGAAACGGGCTTCTCACATATCGCAGGTATTTTGAATGTCGCGACTCCTGAGGCGCCTGGTGGCCGGCATCGTGCTCTTGATCGCCGTCCTAGGCGTCACGGTGCTCTTCTGGCTCAACCGCGTGGGCGCGTTCGTGCGTGTCACGCCCCACTTCGCCGGAACCTGCCAGGTGCTGCCCCTGGAAGGCAGCGCCGAGGACATCCGGATCGATCGCGTTGGCCCGACGGCATATCTGTCAGTGCTCGATCGCCGTGCGCTGCTCTCGGGCCGGGACGTGACCGGAACGGTGCTACGCGTCGATCTGAACACGAGTCCTTTGGCGCCAGCGCCGGCCATCGCCGACGCGCCACACGGCTTTCGTCCGGGTGGAATGAGCCTTGTTGCTGCAGGTGATGGCACGCAGCGCCTGTTCGTGCTGAGTGATCCACCTCATGCGCCGCACACCGTGGAGATCTTCGCGCGCGACGACGACGGGCCGTTTGCGCACAGTGAGACGCTGCACAATCCGCTGCTTTTCAGCCCACATTCGATCGTGGCCGTGGGACCCCGCCAGTTCTACGTGGTCAACGACTCGGGGGCGCGAAGCAGCTTAGAGCGCTTCACCGAGCTCGCCTTCGGCAACGCGCTGGCAACGGTCATCTACTACGACGGGACAACCATGCGGGTGGTCGATACGGTGGCGCTCGGCAGCGGAATAGCCGCGAGTGCCGACGGTGGCCGGATCTATGTCGGCCAGGCGGGCGCGCGCAGCGTGCGCGTGTATTCGCGCGATTCATCGAACGGTGACCTTTCATTCGTCGAAGACATCGACGTCTACAGCACGCCCGACAACCTCGACGTGGCTGAGGACGGGGGGATCTGGGTTGCCGCCCATCCGAACCTGCTCGCTTTGTCGAAGCACCTGCGCGATCCAGCCGTCCGCGTTGCGACCCAAGTGCTGCGCCTCGCGCCGGATCCGCTCGCACCGCGGCGTCTTGGCGAGGTGTACCTGAGTCTCGGCGACGAGATCTCTGCCGGAAGCGTCGCCGCCCCGCTGAACGATGGCTTTCTGATCGGGGCGCGCCTGGATCCAGCCATGCTCCTCTGCCGGCTTCCCCGGTAGCGCCAATTTCCGACGGTTTCGTCCAACAAGGCTGGCCTGTCGATTCCAAGTCGCGGCGGATCAGTGTTGCGCGCGAACGACGTATTGCCGAGCGCCCCGCGACTCTGCTAGCCTCCGCGATGCTACCGGTGTCATTTCCGGCTGCCTGCAGAAATGCTACCGGTGTCAGAAAACCGATGGGCGTGAACTTCTAACAGGCCGAACGCGCAACGAGGGGGATGACTGAGATGTTGAAGCTCAACCTGGGCCGGACGCTTTGTCGCTGGCTGATAGGTGTCCTGGCTGGTTTCATTTCTTGTTCCTGCGCGGTCGCAGCCGATCAAGCGACGGCGGATGCAGCCGCGCAGGCAGCACCGCAAGCCGGTGCAACCGCTCCCGCGCCGCAGACCACCGCGGGTACCGGAGTACAGTCCGATCTCGCGCTCGGCGAAGTGGTCGTGACGGCCTATCGCCAGAGCCTCGCGGTCTCGCTCGATGCGAAACGCGCTGCGACCGGCTCGATCGACGTGATCGTCGCTGAAGACATCGCCGACTTTCCCGATCTGAATCTCGCCGAGGCGCTGCAGCGCGTGCCGGGCGTTTCGATCGCTCGCGATGCCGGTGAAGGCCGGCAGATTTCCGTGCGCGGCCTGGGTCCGCAGTTCACCCGCGTGCGCATCAATGGCATGGAGGCCATGAGCGCCAACGGCGGCACCGATGCGGCGGGCGGCACGAATCGCGATCGCAGCTTCGACTTCAACACCTTTGCCGCCGAGCTTTTCAACAACGTCACGATCCGCAAGACCGCATCCGCGGAGATCGAGGAAGGCTCGCTCGGCGCCACGGTCGACCTGGTCACCGGACGACCCTTCGATTACAAGGGCCTCACCTTCGCCACCTCGATCGAGGGTGGCTACAACGACATCTCGGACGAGGTCAGCCCGCGCGTCGCGGTGCTGATCAGCGATACCTGGGCAGACGGCAAGTTCGGTGCACTCTTCTCAGGGGCGTATACCGAGCGCAAGTTGCTCGACGAAGGCTCCAGCACCGTGCGCTGGCAGCAGTCGGATGCATCAGCCGCGGGTGGCGCCTGCCTGGCACCAATGTTGCCGACCACTTGTTTCGGCGCCCTCGATCCGACCTACGCGTCGGCGCCGTCGCTCGACGCCGTCAACCGCGCGTTTCATCCGCGTATTCCCCGCTTCGACAACTACACTCATGACCAGGAGCGGCTCGGGTTGACGGGCTCGGTGCAGTGGCAGCCGACCGACAACATGCTCTTCACCCTCGATGGTCTGTACGCGCTGTATCAATCCACCCGCCAAGAGCAGTTCCTGGAGGCGCCAGTCTTCAGCACCAACGGCGCAGCGGCGATCAACAACGTGAACCCGGTGGCGGCGGAGATCGACGGCCACAACTCGCTCGTCTACGGCGTGTTCCAGGACGTGGACATTCGCTCGGAGGCGAGATTCGACGAGCTGGAAACCAAGTTCACCCAGGTTTCGCTCGAAGGACGACAGGACTTCTCGGAAGCCTGGAGCCTGCATGAATACGTGGGTTTCTCGGAGGCGAACCACAACAACCCGGTGCAGACGACGCTGCTCTTCGATCACGCCGACGTCGATGGCTACAGCTATGACTATCGCGCCAACGACCGCATTCCGCTGATCACGTATGGCGGCCTCGATGTGACGAACCCGGGCACGTGGACGCTCACCCAGATCAGGTTGCGGCCGCAGAGCAGCCTCAACGACTTCACGACGGGCTCGATCGACCTGCAGTTCAAGGCGAACGACGCACTCACTTTCAAAATGGGTCCGCAGTACAAGAAGTACGTCTTCAAGACGACCTCCGAGCAGCGTTCCAACGGAACGGCCACGGGCCAGGAGGGTGTGATTCCTGCCAACGTCGCGGCGACGCCGATTGCCAACTACAGCCGGCTCACCTCGCTGGACGACAAGGGCCTCAACCTGCCGGCCGGCAGCGTGAGCACCTGGCTGATTCCCGACATCAACGCGGCCAACAGCCTCTTCGGGCTGAAGGATGAGTCCTTGTGGCGGGTTGGCCCTGAGCTCGCGCTCGGCAGCAATTTCGAAGTCGAAGAGAAGGACACGGGCGGCTACGTGCAGATGGATTTCAACACCACGCTCTGGAACCACGGACTGCGCGGCAACATCGGCGTGCGCTACGTGCAGACCGATCAGACCTCGGAAGGCTTCACCTTCTCGAGCGGTGTGCCGGTGCGCTCGAGCGTCGACAACACCTATACCAACACCTTGCCATCGCTGAACCTGGTGTACGAGCTGGCCGATAATTTTCTGCTGCGCGCGGGTGCCTCGAAGGTCATGACACGCGCGGGTCTTGCCAGCCTCAACCCGGGCTCCGCAGTCTCGATCGCCGGCAACAACAAGACCGTGACGGCGGGTAATCCGCGGCTCGAGCCGTTCAAGGCGGACTCGTACGACTTGTCCTTCGAGTGGTATTTCAAGCCGGAATCGATCGTCGCGCTGGCGCTGTTCTACAAGGACATCGCGAGCTTCGTGCAGACGGTGCGGTTCACGGATAACTTCTCGAACAATCCGCTGGGTCTCCCGGACAGCGTCGCGCTCTCGACCTGCGGCACGGCGATCCCCGACCCGGCCACGTGCCTGGCCGACTGGCAGTTCAACCTGCCGGCCAACACACCGGGTGGTCCACTGAAGGGCTTCGAATTGAGCTACCAGCAGCCCTTCAAGTTCCTGCCGCCGCCGTTCGACAACTTCGGCGCGATCCTGAACTACACGTACGTCGAATCCGACATCAAGCTGGTCGACGCAACGGGGGCCGTGGTGCTGGTCACGGACCTGCTGGGTCTCTCGAAGAACGCGTACAACGCGACGCTGTACTACGAGAACCAGCGCTTTGGCGCACGCATCTCGGCGGCGTATCGCGATAACTATCTGACGACCGCGCCGGGCCGCAACGGAAACGACGTGGAGGGCACGAACGAGACGCTGAACCTCGACACGCAGCTGTCGTTCAATGCGACCGAATGGCTCACGTTCACGCTCGAGGCGCTGAACCTCACCGATGAGTTCCAGGACCAGTGGGTGCAGGAAGACGCCAGCCGTCTTTCCTACTACCACCACCAGGGACGCCAGTACTTCCTCGGTGCACGCCTGAAATTCTGAGCTGGAGCACAACAGAAGAAAGAAAAGAACTGACGCATTCACCCCCGCGGGCGCAGGGGTGAATTCCTTCGCTGATCACGGATGGAGGGGAAGATCATGCGTATCGGCAGAATCATCATTCACCTGGTGAGCGCAGTGGCGATGGCGGCGGCCGGCCCTGCGATCGCAAACGGCAAGCGCGACCTCGGGCGCGAGACGCTCGATCCGACCGATGGCTGGGCCGCGTCCGGGTCCGGCACGAGCGGCGGATCGCTTGCGACCGTCGACCAGGTCTACACCGTCACCAATCGCCGCGAGCTGATCGCGGCGCTCAACAACGGCGTGCCGTCATCGACCTCGCCGTCGAATCCGTCCAACGTCGCCAAGATCATCTATGTGCAAGGCACGATCGACGGCAACGTCGATGACGACAACAACCCGCTCGCCTGCGAAGACTATTTCCGCGCCGATGCGACGGGAACGATGTTCTCGTACGAAGCCTTCCTCGCCACCTACGATCCAGCCGTCTGGGGTCGCGTCGCACCCACTGGCCCGCTCGAGGCGGCTCGCCTCGCGTCGCAGGCCGCGCAGCAGGCGCGAGTGCGGATCCGTCCGGGCTCGAACACGACCATCGTCGGACTGGGGCGCAACGCCACGATCCGCGGCGTATGGCTCGACATTCGCGGCACATCGGGCGTCGCCAACAGCCGCACCAACATCATCATCCGCAACCTGAACTTCGAAGATACCCACGACTGCTTCCCGCAGTGGGCGCCGACCGATGGCGTGCTGGGATCGTGGAACTCGCTCTACGATTCGATTTCGCTCCGCGATTCGAACAACGTCTGGGTCGACCACAACACGTTCATCGATCGCGAGACCGCGGACAGCACCTTGCCGCTCTACTTCGGCGTGCTGTTCCAGGTTCACGACGGTGAGCTCGACATCACCAACGCGTCGGATCTCGTCACGGTGTCGTGGAATCGTTTTCTCGATCACGACAAGGTGAGCCTTATCGGCTCCTCCGACAATGCTCCCAACGACGTCGGCAAGCTCCGCGTGACGCTGCACCACAACCTGTACGACGGCGTGGGCCAGCGCGCGCCACGCGTGCGTTATGGGCAGGTTCACGTCTACAACAACTTCTACCGGATCGTGAATCAGCCGAGCTACCAGTACAGCTGGGGCGTGGGGAATCAGTCCGCGATCGTGGCGCAGAACAATTTCTTCCAGACCGACCGGAGCGTGACGCCGGACCACTTCATCTCGCGCCTCAACGGCACGGCGATCGATGAATCCGGAACGCTGCTCAACGGTTTGCTCAATCGCAACCGCGTCGACGTGACCGCGGCGTATAACGCCGTGAACGACCCGGATCTGCTGACGGACGTGGGCTGGACGCCGACCCTGTTCCGCGAGATCCATCCGACCTGGAGTGTGCCGCTGCTGGTGCTGCTCCTCTCCGGGCCGCTGCCGTGGTAAGGCCCCCTGGACCCGCTTAACGGCGGGTCATGAAACGCAGGTCCCAGCCCGCCGGGTCGAACGCCTGGCGGGTTGCGGCCTGCACCGGGTAGCCACCGACTTCCTTTTCGTTATCGATGATGCGGCCGCGGCCTTCAATCGTATCGGCGAGGACCCGGCTGTCGTGATGGTCCCGATCCCAGGGCCGCGCGCCGACGTTCTTGATCACGGCGTCCTGCACATCGGCGGCCGGCAGGAGCTTCACGCCTTCCGGGAGCGGTGGTGACTGGTCGAGACGGATCAGCTTGGCTTTCGAGTTCGTGTAGCGGCCGAGCTCCGGCAGCGGCCTGCCGAGGCGATCGACCGCGATGTTGTCGGATGCGTAGTACTCGAGATCACCGGAGCCACCGAGCATGAGAAAAGCGAGATCCGCGGGCGTCGACGGCCCCGCACGCAGCACATTGCCGACCAGGGTCATCCGGCCGGTCTGATATTCATGATCGCCCCACTCTTCGGCGATGAGGTTGTAGTGCACGGCCCGCTGGCCGGGGTCGTAGATCAGGTTGTTGATCACGGCGCCGCGCACGCCGCCCTTGAAGAGCGGGCTGCGCTCGAGATCGTGGGCGTAGAGATTGCCGATGATCAGGATGTCGGTGACGTTGTCGTGGATCAGCGAGCCCTTGGAGTGCTCGCCCTTGGAATGGGTCGAGTCGGCGAGCCCTTCGGCGATGATGTTGTTGCTGAAGGTGATCCGGTGCGAGGTGCCCTCGCGCCAGTCAGCGGGTGTCTTGCCGGTGAACCGGGGACCCGAGGCCGAGAGGTTCTCGTCGGTCGCCCAGGTGAAGGAGCAATGATCGACGATCACATCGCGAGCGCCGCCGATCGTGGACAAGGCATCGGTTTCCCAGCCGCTCATGTGCGCTTCGCCCGCGCTGCCGGTGCGCACGCGGATGTGCTGCATGACGACATCGTGAGTCGCGACGTCGATGCCGCCCCGAATGAGCGTGATGCCCGGGGATGGCGCGGTCTGGCCCGCGATGGTGAGGAAAGGCTCCTTGATCGTGACCGTCTGCTTGTCGAGATCGATGATGCCGCCGACTTCGAACACGATGATGCGCGGACCGTGAGTCGCGACCGCCTCGACGAAGGAACCCGGCCCACGCCCGGCGAGGGTCGTGACCTTGATGATGGCGCCGCCTCGTCCGCCCGGAGTGTGCGCGGCCCAGCCGAGCGCGCCCGGAAAAGCGAGGAGCGACTTGTCGGCCGCATCGGCCGATGGCGCCTTCGCGGCATGGGCGCCAATGGCGAAACAGCTCACGGCAAGGGCGACCGCGGCGATCGTTCCCCACCATCGATCTGCGAAATGCTGAGTCATGCCAAGACCTCTTTTGTGATGCCGCGGAAGGCCGCCCGGGGCGGCGCGTGAATTGTAAATGACACCGGTTTCCTATATACAGAATTGCGAGCCAAAAACGCCAGCTTTTCAGCGATGAACACTGTCGAGTCCAAGCCGCAAATCGATGCCGCAGCGATCGCCGATCGCTTCGTGACGGCGCGGCTGGACGCGACCCGGCTGCGCGAATTTCCGAACGCATTGCCGGCGAATCTCGAGGCCGCATACGCGGTCCAGGCCGCCGCGATCACGCGCTGGCCGGACACCGTAGCCGGCTGGAAAGTCGCGATGCTCGGCCCCGGATGGAGTGAGCGACTGGGCGAAGAACGACTCGTCGGCCCGGTGTTTCGCCACGCGGTTCGAGTCGCATCCGGCGATCGGGTGGTCGAGTTTCCGGCGTTCGACGGCGGCTTCGCGGCGGTCGAAGCGGAGTTCATTTTTCGCTTGAGCAAGAACGCCTCGCCCGCCAAAACCCGCTGGACAGCCGAGGAAGCGGCCGCCCTGGTCGGCTCCCTCCACGTGGGGGTAGAGACCGCCGGTAGCCCACTTTTGAGCATCAATGACCTCGGTCCATTGGCTATTGTTTCAGATTTCGGCAACAACTCGGGGGTTATCGTCGGCGCCCTGGTTTCCGACTGGAAGGCCCGGCCGCTCAAGTCCATCACCGCCGAGACCTTCATCGAAGGCGTTTCCGTGGGTCGCGGAAGCGCAGCCTCGGTGCCCGGCGATCCGCTCGCAGCGCTCGCTTTCGCCCTCGCCCGCTGCGCCCGACTCGGCCGTCCGCTCAAGGCCGGCGACTTCATTTCGACCGGCGCGACGACGGGCGTGCACCAGATTCACGAGGGGCAAAGCGCGCGTCTGAGCTTCGGCGAATTCGGCGATATCCACTGCCGCGCCGTGCGCGCGACACGCATCGACGGCGCCGCACGCGCTGGTGATCAAAAGGCCAGCCCCTCGTGATGACACGTCGCGGGCTGCTGCTCGGCGCGGGCGCAGCCATCGCCGGAATCCGCTCCGCCCTAGCCGCTTCCCGCGAGTCTTTTCTCACCGCCGCGGACGTTCACGTCGCCGGTTATCCGACCGTTGAAGCGATGCGCTGGATGGGCGAAAAAATCGCCCGCGAGACTGACGGCCGGCTCGGGGTGCGGGTCTATCACTCGGGCCAGCTCGGGCGCGAAAACGACACCATCAACCTCGCCCGCTTCGGCGTCCTCGACATCACGCGCGTGAACATGGCGGCGCTCAACAACGCCTTCCCCGCCACCAATATCCTGTCGGCACCGTATGTGTTCGAGTCGACGGCACACATGCGCCGGGCGCTTGACGGCCCGGTCGGCAGGGAGATCCTCCGGCGCTTCGAGGCGCGCGGGCTCATTGGCCTCGCCTTCTACGATTCGGGGGCGCGCTGCTTCTATAACCTGCACCGCCCGATCCACGAACCGGCCGACCTGCATGGATTGAAGCTACGGGTTCCGCCTTCGGACATGTTCATCGCGCTCGGCCACGCCCTCGGCGGCAACCCGACGCCCCTCTCGTATGGCGAGATCTACTCGGCCCTGCAGACCCACCTGATCGACGGGGCGGAGAACAACTGGATCAGCTTCGATACCAGCCGGCATTTCGAGGTCGCGCGCTACTGGTCGCAGTCCGAGCATTCGTACTCGCCGGAAGCCCTCCTGATGGGCAAACAGCGCTTCGATGCGCTCTCGGCGGCCGATCAGGAACTGGTCCGAACGGCGGCCACGGAATCGGTCACGTACATGCGCGGCCTGTGGGACCGGGCCGAAGAGGCCTCCAAAGCCAAGGTAATCGCCGCGGGTGTCCACGTGAACGAGGTGGACCGGGCGGCCTTTCATCGAGTGACCAAGCCCTTGCTCGAGAGCTATTTGAGGGACCCCGGGCTCGATGAGCTCTACCGGGGTATCCGGGCGGCGGCCTAGGTGGCTGTGACCGAGGAAGGCCTGAATCAGGGGCGGGGAGGCTGGTTGGGGGGCGCTCTCACCGTCCTGGCGCGGATCGCCACCGTCATCGCCGGCGCCTCGCTGGTCGGGATGGCCGTCGTCGAAGGCTGGCAGGTCTTCGCCCGCTACGTGCTCAATGACTCCCCGAGCTGGACCGAGCCGGTCGCGCTCCTCCTGATGAGCACCGTGATGATGGTCGGCGCCGCGGTCGGCACCCGGAACGACGCGCATTTCGGGTTCTTCATCGCCGTCGAGCACACGCCCGTGCGCCTACGCCGCGTTCTGCTGGCCATCGCCCGCCTGATCGCCATAGCGGTCGGCCTGATGCTCTCGATCTGGGGCGGCCGGTTGCTCGTCGACGGCTGGGGCGTGCCGATGGCGGGGGCGCCGCTGCCGCAGGGCATCGTCTTTCTGCCGTTCTGCGTGGGCGGCGCGCTGATCGTCGTGTTTGCGATCGAACGGCTGATCACATCGCCCACGTCACGGACGGGCGCCTGAGCCGATGGCCACCGCGATCCTCTTCATCGTGCTGCTGGTCCTGCTGGTGATGGGCGTACCCGTGGCTTTTGCACTGGTGACGGCGTCGCTCGCGACCGTGCTGTATCTGCACCTGCCCGCGATCGTCGTCGTGCAACAGACCGCCGCGGGCGCCGGCATCACTTCGCTCCTCGCGATCCCGCTTTTCATCTTTGCGGGCGAGATGATGATGCGTGGCGGCATCTCGGAACGGCTGATCTCGTTCGCCGCCTCGCTGGTCGGTCATCTGCGTGGCGGTCTCGGCCAGGTGAGCGTGCTGTCGTCACTGTTTTTCGGGGGCGTGTCGGGCTCGGCGATCGCGGACGTCTCGGCGATCGGCGGCACCATGATCCCGCAGATGGTGAAGCGGGGTTTCGATCGCGATTTCGCCGTGAACGTCTCGGTCTCCGCGGCAATCGTCGCGCTCCTCGTGCCGCCATCGCACAACCTGATCCTGTATTCGGCGGCGGCCGGCGGATCGATCTCGATCGCGGATCTTTTCGCTGCGGGCATCATGCCGGCGCTGCTCCTGACGGCAGTGCTGATGGTGACCGGCTGGCTGATCGCGCGGCGGCGTGGGTATGCGATCGAGCCGTTCCCCGGAGTCGCGGAGGTGGCGCGCCGTTTCGTCGCCGCGTTGCCAGGACTGCTGCTCGTCGCGCTCATCTTCATCGGCATCCGCGCGGGAGTCTTCACGGCGATCGAAAGCGCATCGATCGCGGTGATCTACGCCGTGCTGGTCGCGGGCCTCGTGTATCGCAGCCTCACCTGGAAGAACTTCCTCGAGACCTGCTCGGGCGCGATCCGCACCACGGGGTTGATCCTGTTTGTGATAGGTGCAGCCGCCTCGTTTGGCTGGCTGCTCGCGTACCTGCAGGTGCCCGCTGCGGCGGTGGAATTCTTGTCCGGTATCTCGCAGAACAAGAACCTGATCCTGCTGGTGATGGTGCTGATGCTGCTCGCGCTCGGCACCTTCATGGACCTGGCGCCGCTCATCATCATCTGCACGCCAATTTTCCTGCCGATTGCCAAGGCGATCGGCGTCGACCCGGTGCACTTCGGCATAATCCTGATTCTCAAGGGCGGCATCGGACTCATCACGCCGCCCGTGGGTTCGGTGCTGTTCGTCGGCACCGCGATCGGCAAGATCAGCGTGACCGAAACGCTGCGCACCATCTGGCCGTTCTATCTCGCCTCGCTCGCCGTGCTCTTCATCGTCACCTTCGTGCCACCGATCTCGCTCTGGTTGCCGGCGCTGCTGAAGTAGCGGGTGGCGAATTCTTGGCTGGTGTAGGCGACTCGATTGAGAGGATTCGTCAGCTTTATGGCCCATCATTGGCGGAAAGCCCTAATTTCTACCTCGGAGCCCCTGATCTGTTCCTGACGTACTGGTCGAGTGATCGCAAATTTGCAATCCGTTTCGAGACGGAGCACGGAAAGGTCGCGCGCTACTACAGTGGGAAGGTGCCTGAGGTCGAGTATGTCGAAGGCTGTCAGTGATCATGCGTCTAACAACCGGTTGCAGCGGCCCGTGAGGGATAAAGTGCCAGCATCCAAATTCACATCGTCCGGCCGCTGAGCCGGGACGTTAGACGGTCCAAGATGCCGCAGAGAAAACGCAGTCTGATTGCGCTTCTTTGTTTCTTCCTCGCGCTCGCTAGCCGGGAGCTTGTTCGCAATTTGCCGGCGACCGTTGCGTGGCCAACTTGGAAGCTCGGCTGGGTACTGTTTTGTGTTGGTGGTCTCTGGATTGCATATCGAATGGGCCCACGCGCCGCAATCGCGGAGCTCGGACTGGCCGCACCGGCGGTTCGGGGCGTGGGCATCGCGTTGCTGGCAAGCTTGCCGATGCTGGTCGTGTTGCTGCTGGTGAGCAAGAACGCGATGCAGTTCGTGCCTCAAACGATGCTCTCATCAGTCCTGCTCGCGGCAGTCACGGAGGAGATCCTGTTTCGCGGCTACCTGTTTCGCCAGTTGTACCGCCGGGCGGGGTGGCATTTCGTGCCCGCAATACTGGTGACTGGCGTGCTGTTTGGCTTGGCGCACGTCGGGACGGCTCTGCGCGGCGGAGCGCTTGAAGTGCTTGGCGTGGCCGGCATCACCACGCTCGGCGGGGCGTTTTTCTCGTGGCTCTTTTTGCGGTGGGACGACAACCTGTGGGTTCCTATCGGAATGCACTTGTTCATGAATGGGTGGTGGGAGTTGTTTGCGGTGAGCACAAATGCGATCGGCAACTGGAACGCCAACGCGGCACGGGCGCTGGCAGTCGCCGCGGCCATCGTCATTACCCTGCGGTACACGAAGAAGCCCGCAAGTGCTGGAACGCAAGCATGACGGGCGAGTCGAAGCACGCCCCTTTGACCGCGGCGCGGACTCACGCACAATCCGCGGTTTGCTGCCCAGAACCTCCAGGACAACCGGAACATGACGTACAGACTCACTCTTCTCTTCGCGACTCTTCTCTTCACGCTCGGTGGCTGCTCGAAACACGAGGACCCGGCCACCCAGGCACTCGCAGCCACAGCGCAAGCATCGAAAGATGCGGCGGCGACGTCGGCTCTGCACACGGCGCTCGATCACCTGACGACCGCAATGCTCCGGGAGGATCCCGAGGAGGCGACCTCGCTGGCGGTGTCCGAGGAGCTCGCGGGCGGCAAGTATTCGAACCGGCTGTCGGATGACTCGCCCGAGGGCATGGCGCGCAAGGCCCAGGTCCTGCGCGATGCGCGCACGGAACTCGCGAACATCGATCCCACCTCCCTCACGCCAGAGGATGCGATCACGCGCGACGTGATCGTGACCTACATCGACAACGTCACCGCGGGCGAGAAGTTCGGCTACGGCACCTACGGCTTCAGCCCGCCGACGCCCTACGTCGTGACGCAGCTCACCGGCGCTTACACCTACATCCCGGATTTTCTCGACACGCAACACCAGGTCAAAACGACGCAGGACGCCGAGGACTACGTTGCGCGTGTCGAGGCGTATGCGAAGGTGATGGACGAGGAGACCGCGCAGCTCAAGACGCAGGCGGAGAAGGGAGTGGTCCCGCCGGATTTCTCTATCGACGGCGCGCTCAAGCAGCTCAAGGCGTTTGCCGCGAAGCAGCCGGCCGACACCGTGCTCGTGCAGGCACTCGCGCGCAAGGCCAAAGAAGCGAAGCTCGATGCCGCCGCGCAGAAGGATCTCGTGACGCGTGCTGAGAGGATCGTCAAGGAGCAGGTGCTGCCCGCGTACCAGCGCCAGATCGCCGAGCTGAAAGCGCTGCGGGGTCGTGCGCCGCACGATGCCGGCGTGTGGCGACTTCCGGACGGCGCGAACTACTACCTGGTCGGCCTCAGGAACTACAACACGACTGCGCTCTCGCCGGACGAGATCCACGAGATGGGATTGAAGCTGATCGACGAGCTGCACCAGCAGATGGATGCGATCCTCGAGTCGCAGGGCATGACGAGCGGCAGCGTCGGCGAGCGTATGGACAAGCTCGCGAAGGATCCGAAGCAGCTCTATCCCAACACCGATGCAGGCCGCAAAGAATTGCTCGCCGCTCTCAACCAGCAGGTCGCGGACCTGCAACCGCTGCTGCCGAACTACTTCGGCGTGCTCGCGAAGGCGAAGCTCGAGATTCGTCGTGTGCCGCCGTACATCGAGGTCGGCGCTCCAGGTGGCTATTACATGACAGGAGCACTCGACGGTTCACGGCCGGGCGCCTACTACATCAACCTGCGCGACACGAAAGAGTGGCCGAAATTCTCGCTCCCCACGCTCACCTATCACGAAGGTGAGCCCGGGCATCACTGGCAGGGTTCCATTGCGCTCGAGTCCAAGCTGCCACTGATCCGTGGCGGCATACTCGACTTCTCGGGCTATGCGGAGGGCTGGGGCCTCTACGCGGAACAGCTCGCGGACGAGATGGGCCTGTACAAGAACGATCCCTTCGGCCAGCTCGGATACCTCCAGTCGATGGTATTTCGCGCGACCCGCCTCGTCGTCGACACGGGCATGCACTACAAGAAATGGTCGCGTGAAAAGGCCATCGACTTCATGGTGGACGCTACCGGCGATCAGCGTTCATCCGTCACGACGGAGATCGAGCGCTACGCCGTGTGGCCAGGCCAGGCGACGGCTTACATGGTGGGACGCCAGACCATCAACCGCCTGCGCGATGAAGCGAAGGCGCAGCTCGGCGACAAGTTCGACATCCGTGCGTTCCACGATGTGCTGCTGACCAATGGCCCAGTGCCGCTCTCCCTGCTCGACACGATCGTGAAGAGCTGGGTGGCGAAGCAGAAGGGACCGGGCTGACTCAGCTCGAATGCGAAATGAAGAAACTCCTGCCCCTCGCCGTCATTGCCTTGCTGGGGTGGTACGGGTTTATGAAGTATCAGAGCTACTCAGTGCCCGGTCGAAGCGCTTTGCAAGACAGCTCTGTGCCGTCCACGGACTCCTTGTCTGATCGGGACGCGACGTCTTCCTCAAGCTTTTCATGCGACGGACGAAAGCGCTGTTCGCAAATGCACTCTTGCGCCGAAGCGACTTACTTCCTCAAGAACTGTTCCGGTGTTGAAATGGACGGTGACCGTGACGGCGTTCCGTGTGAGTCGCAGTGGTGTAACGGCGAGTGATGAGAATCTGACTCAACGCGAACGTTTGGCTTTAGCAGTTAGCAAGGAGTTTCAATGCCTCCCACGAGCATGAATGGAAAGATCTGTTATCTGGAAATGCCTGCGACAGACGTTGCGCAGTCCGCGGCGTTCTACTCGCGGGTGTTTGGCTGGAAGGTTCGAAGGCGCGGAGACGGCGCGACCGCCTTCGACGACACGACTGGTGAAGTGAGCGGTGTTTGGACCGCGAGCCGAGTCGCATCGCCGTCACCTGGCATTCTCTTCTACATCATGGTGGACAGCGTCGAGGCCGCCATCAAGTCCATTACTGCAGCGGGCGGCACGATCGTGCAGCCCGTGGGAATGGACGCTCCGGAGATCACGGCACGTTTTCGCGATCCCGGCGGCAACATCGTCGGCTTGTATCAAGAGCCGGCGAAGGGCGGATAGGACCTCTCATGGCAAGCAAGCTCGAGCGACTGTTGTTTGCGCAGGGTGGCAAGTGCTTCTTCTGCCAACAGCATTTGCCACGCGCGGATGCGAGTATCGAGCACCTCGTCGCCGTCGCCAACGGCGGCCGCAATGACGAACACAACTGCGTCGCGTGCTGCAAATCGCTGAACGAGCACTTCGGGAGCATGAGCCTGAAGGACAAGTTAAGGATCATCCTGGAACGGCGTGGCGAGTTTCGATGTCCGAGCGGCAGCGCTCGCACAAAAGCAGAAGCGCCGTCTGTGCACTCAGATCTCGAGGGGAAGATGCGAGTTGTGATCTTCAATCTGCGCAATCGGAGTACCGGCCGGCCGCGAAGCGTCAAGACCCTGTCCAGCACTATCAATGAACTGTTTCAGAAGACTCTCTCGAACCATCAGGTCACAGCAATCATCGGCAAGATGCAAAAGCAGCGGTACATTGCGATCAACGACACCAAGGTCTCTTACTCGCTGCCGGCCGCTGAACCGGGCATGTAGGTGACTGCTCAATGCCGCTGCTCTTCTCCTACGGCACGCTACAGCTCGAAGCGGTTCAACTGTCGACGTTCGGTAGGTTGCTTCAGGGACAACGTGATGAACTCGTTGGCTTCGAGCAATCGATAGTCACGGTCAAGGACGCGAAGACCGTCGAGCTCAGCGGCAAGGCCGATCATGCGATCGTGAAGTTCAATGGCAGGAACGACAGTCGCGTGAAGGGCACGGTGTTCGAGATCACGGACAGCGAACTCGCGATGGCGGATCGGTACGAGCCCGTCGAATACAAGCGGATCGCTGTGACGCTGGCGTCGGGAAAAGCAGCGTGGGTGTACGCCGACGCGCGCTTTTCGTAGAGATGCACTCGTGATCGGCGTAATTCGCGTAGCCCTTCAACAACACCAAGCGACATGCCGAACACTGTTGGTGTCTGTCTTGGCACTCGCGTCGGCCCTGCTCGCCAGTGATGGAATCAACGCACAACCCGAGCCATCACGTCCGGAACGCCACGTAGAGGGCAACGTGATCACCTCGGCGCGCGACCCGAAGGTGCGAATCACGCTGCCGACGTCCGTACGCTATGTCGGCGCAGACCGTTGGGTGCTCCACGACATTGCGGACTGCGAGCTGCACGCGTTCGTTGATGCGGATGCAGACAAGAACGTCCAGCGGCGCTATTGGATACAGTTCGAGAGCTATGTGCCGACGAGGCCGGAGCTGCATCACGAGTATGATTCACCCCGGCACACGTCGATCGGCGGCCTGGATTTCTACGTAGACACCTGGGTCGTGGCGAGCGACGCGAAGGACGAGCCAGGGTCGGACTCCGAGCACATCACGGCGTTGATTCGCGCCAAGGGGTACAAGCCGCCGGCGGGGATGATGTCGGTGCGCCTGGTGCATCTGCTGGATGAGCAGAAGCGCAAGGAGTTGATGATCATCTGCAGCTGCCATCGTTTGACTGGTTGAAGGGAGACATGCCCGGAATGATTTCAGGCCCCGAAGCACTCGCACGCCTGCGAGAGGGCAATCAGCGCTTTGTCGCGAGCATGGAGGACACCGGAATCGGTCTCAGTGAGAGCCGCCGCCGCGAGTTGGTTTACGGGCAGGAGCCATTCGCCGTGATCCTCGGATGCTCGGACTCTCGCGTCCCCGCAGAGCTGGTCTTCCGGCAGGGATTCGGTGACCTGTTCGTCATCCGGGTCGCCGGCAACATCGTCGCGCCATCGCAGGTCGGCAGCGTCGAATTCGCGGTTTCGCGATTCGGCACGCGACTCGTCGTGGTGCTGGGCCATACCGAGTGCAGCGCCATCACGGCCACGATCGAGGAACTCGGCCAGCCGGGCTCACGCCGGTCGCCGGGTCTTCGCGCGCTCGTCGATCGAATTCAGCCCGCAGTCGAGCCGTTGCTGACCACGCCGCTCAGCACGCAACCGGATGCGCTCGCCGCACACGCGGTGCGCGCCAACATTCGAATGGCTGCCAGCCATTTGCGCCACGGCTCCGCAATGCTCGAGCGGCATATCGAACGGGACGGCCTGCTGATCGTGGGCGCCGAGTACTGCTTGCGGACCGGTGTGGTCGACTTCTTCGATGGCGTGCCCGACTAACAAGCCGATCGACCAGGGGGCAGCATGGACCCATCGCTGATCATGAAACTGCTCACGGAGACCTGCGAAGAGATAGCACAGAAGGCAGTGACGTATGAGGGACCGATGACCATCCAGATGAGCTTTGGTCAGGTAGCGTGAAATGATTCGCGGCGCACGTTACGTGCACACGAACCTCATCGCGCGCGACTGGAAGTCGCTCGTGAAGTTCTACGAATCGTTGTTCAATTGCGTGTTCGTACCGCCCGAGCGCAATTACGCCGGTCCCGACCTTGAAGCCGGCACGGGCGTTCCAGGTTCCACGCTCAGCGGCAGGCATTTGCGGTTGCCGGGTCACGGACCCGAAGGCCCGACGCTCGAGATCTACAGCTACTCGAGACCCGTGGCGGGACCGCCGCCAGCCGTGAATCGGCCTGGTTTCGCGCACCTGGCCTTCGAGGTCGCATCAGTGCGGGAAGCGCAGCGCGAAGTGCTCGCCGCGGGCGGCAAGCCCATCGGCGAAATCGTGAGCCTCACAACTTCCAGCGGCAGCCAGGTCAGCTGGTGCTACGTGACAGATCCGGAAGGCAACATCATCGAATTGCAGTCCTGGGCGATCCACATTCTCGGACCTGAGTAATGAGCGGACGAATTGACCAGCGCCTGAAAGACCTCGACATCGAATTGCCCGAGCCGAGCAAGCCGGGCGCCAACTACGTGCCCTATGTGCACACCGGGAATCTGCTCTTCATGACCGGGCAGCTCTCGCAGTGGAACGGCGAGCGGCGCTTCATCGGCAAGCTCGGGCGGGAGTTTCGGATCGAAGAGGGTCAGCAGGCCGCGCGACTCTGTGCACTGAACGTGATCGCGCACGCGCGAGCGGCGCTGGGTGGCGACCTCGATCGCATCGTGCGTTGTGTGCGAGTGGCGGGCTACATCAATGGCGTCCCGGAGTTCACCGGGCATTCCCAGGTCATGAACGGGGCTTCGGACCTCTTCGTCCGAATCTTCGGCGAAGCGGGCCGCCATGCCCGCATGGCGGTTGGCGTGAGCGCGCTGCCTTACGATGTGGCGGTCGAGGTCGAAGCGGTGTTCGAAGTTCGCTAGCCCGGCCTCTTGCGCGACCCCGCGTGCACTGACGACAATCACGAATGCCAATCAATCGCAGAGAAATGCTGCACGCCGGCCTGACCGGTGCCGCGTTCGCAGCTTCAGCCCGCTTCCTCGTCGCCGAGTCCCACGCGCAGGGCGGATCGAGCAAGTACCAGGAGAGCTTCGCGCGGCTCGACCAGTTCGTCGAGCAGTACATGCGCGACATGAACTCGCCCGGCATGACGCTGGTGCTCGTGGATCGCGAGGGGGTGCAGCGCGTTACGACCTACGGCCTGAGCGATCTCGACCGGCAGCGCGAGCTCAAGACCGATGAGCTGTTTCACATCGGCTCCATCAGCAAGTCGTTCATCGCGCTGTGCCTGCTGCAGCTTCACGACGAGGGCAAGCTCGACCTCAACCGGCCGATCGTCGAATACCTGCCGTGGTTCCGGATCGATTCCGCCTTCGCGCCGATCACCACGCACCATCTGCTGTCGCACACCTCCGGGCTCGCCGGCGAGCAGTTGCCGGTGTTTCCATCCGATCCCTCGTACCGGCATCTGGCGGCCTACGCGCCGGGCCAGCATTTCCACTACAACAACATGGCGTTCTCAGCGCTGGGGTATCTCGCCTGGACGCTCGATGGACGCGAAGCTCCTGAAGTCATCCGCCGCCGGATCCTGGAGCCGCTCGGCATGTCGCAGAGTGAGCCCGCGATCACGCTCGATTTTCGCGAGCGGCTGGCGAGGAGCTATTCGGTGTTTCAAGGCGATCGGCCGTACCCGCGAAATGGCCGCTTGAGCGAAGCGCCCGCGCTCATGGTCACTGAGGCCGACGGCTGCGTCGCGGCGCCTGCGCGTGACATGGGGTTCTACCTGCAGATGCTCGCGAATGGCGGGGCCGGGCCCAAGGGGAGACTCGTATCGAAGGAGACCTTCGCGCTCTTCGCGCACCCGCATATCGAAGCGAAGAGCTGGGGTCCCACCGCTTCCTACGGCTACGGCATCGGCGTCGACAAGATGGACGGGCAAACGGTGTTGCGCCACACGGGCGGCATGGTCTCGTTCATGTCCTCGATGTTCGTCGACATCGAATCGGGGCTGGGCGCGTTCGCATCGGTCAACGCGCAGCAGGGCTATCGTCCGTCGCCCGTCGTGCAGTTCGCGATCCGGCTCATGCGCGCGGAGCGCGAGCGTAAGGCGTTACCCGCTGTTCCCGCAGCCGACCCGCCTGCGCGCACCGACAACGCGAAGGATTACGCCGGGATCTATCGCTCTGCCTCGGACAGCAAGCTCGAATTCGTGGCGACTGACGCTCAGCTTTTCCTGGTGCATGCGGGAGCGCGCGTCGCCGTCGAACGAGGCATGCATGCGGACCAGTTCATCGCGCGTCATCCTGATTTCGAGCGCTTCCTGCTCGTGTTCGGCCGCAAGGACGCGAAGGATCCGAAGAGCGCGGTCGTGGAAGTGGGCTGGGGCTCGGACTGGTACGCGAATGCCGCGTACCAGGGGCCGATGCAGGTCAGCTACCCGAAGGCCTGGGACAGCTACGTCGGTCACTATCGCAATGAGAGCCCGTGGGTGCAGAGCCTGCACGTCGTGCTGCGCAAGGGCTGCCTGATGCTCGACGGCGTGATACCGATCGAGCCAGTCGGCGAGCTCTTCTATCTTCGCGACGAGGAATACAACCCCGAGTGGGTAAGGTTCGGCGAAGTCGTCAACGGCAAGTGCATGCGGCTCAAGTACTCCGGTGAAGACCTGTGGCGCGTCGCCGCCGCCTGACGAATCGAATCGCCACCCGGCGCAGGGACGGATGAGTCTATGCTGCAGCTGAGGCCGAACTGCGAGTGTTGTAACCGGGATCTGCCAGCGGGCACACACGACGCGATGATCTGCTCGTTCGAGTGCACGTTCTGTCGCAGCTGCGCGCAGGCCATGCAGGACGAGTGCCCCAACTGCGGCGGCGAGCTCGTACCGCGACCGCCGCGCGCTGAGCGACTGCTGCAGAAGTATCCCGCATCGACCGAGCGCATTCGCGGGAAGAATCCCTGTCCGCCGCCGTGAAACGCGCTCTCGCCGCCGCGCTGTCGCTCATAGCCGTTACTGGTTGTGAGCGCGGTCCGCCGACGGGGCCGGCTGCGACGCCCGCGCCGCAGATTGCGACGACCTACGTCGGCGCGGCCAAGTGCGCCGGTTGTCACGCAAAAGAGACGGCACTCTGGCAGCACTCGCATCACGCGCTTGCCATGCAGCCGGCGAATGCCACCACGATGCTCGGCAACTTCGAGCATGCGAGCTTCGTGAAGGATGGCGTCAAGTCCGAGTTCTTCACGCGCGACGGCCACTACTTCGTTCGCACCGATGGCTCGGACGGCAAGCTCGCCGATTTTGAAATCACCTACACCTTCGGCGTCGACCCGCTACAGCAATACCTGGTCGCGTTTCCAGACGGGCGGCTGCAAGCGCTCGGCATCGCCTGGGACACGCGCGCGAAGGAGCAGGGCGGACAGCGCTGGTTTCACCTTTATCCCGACGAGAAGATCGATCATCGCGATGTCTTGCACTGGACGCGTACCTCGCAGAACTGGAATCATCAATGCGCGGAATGCCACTCCACCAACCTGCAGAAGAACTATCACGCCGATACACGTCGCTTCGACACCACGTGGAGCGACGTGAATGTGGCCTGCGAGGCCTGTCACGGACCCGCATCGCGCCATGTCGCCTGGGCCGAGAATGGCAAGAGCAAGGACGAGCCGAATCACGGCCTCGTGTTCCGTCTGGCCGATCACGCGAGCGCCGGCTGGGCTTTTCAGGACGGCAACCCGATCGCCAGGCGCGCGACGCCACTCACGGCGCCTACCGAAGTCGAAACCTGTGGGCGCTGTCACTCGCGTCGCGCCGAGCTTTGGCCTGAATATCACTTCGGAGAGTTGCTCGAGCAGACCCATCGCGTCGCGCTCCTCGATGAGGGTCTCTATTTCGCCGACGGGCAGATGCGCGATGAAGTCTACGAGTACGGCTCGTTGCTGCAGAGCCGGATGTACGCCGCCGGCGTGACCTGCTCCGATTGTCACGAGCCGCACAGTTCGAAACTGCGCGCGGCCGGCAACGCGTTGTGCGCCCAGTGCCACCAGGCGACGCACTTCGATACGCCTGAGCATTATCACCACCCGGCCGGCAGCGCCGGTGCGCAGTGTGTCTCGTGCCACATGGTCGAGCGTACCTACATGGTGGTCGACGGGCGCCGCGATCACAGCTTCCGCGTCCCGCGGCCGGACCTGAGCGCGAGCCTCGGCACGCCGAATGCCTGTAACGGCTGCCACGACAAGAACGATGCGCGCTGGGCCGCGGAAGCGATCGCGAAGTGGTTTCCCAATGGGCGGCAACACACGCCGCACTACGCGCAGGCCATCCAGGCGGCGCGCACCTCGGGAACCGACGCGGAAGGGCTGCTGCGCCTAACGGCGGAAGCTGCCGGACAGCCAGCAATCGTGCGCGCGACCGCGCTCAGCCTGATGGCGTCCTACCTGAGCGCGCAGTCGGCCACCACGATCCAGAACAGCTTGCGCGACTCGGATGCGCTCGTGAGGCGCGCGGCGACGGAGAGCGCTGTGGGCCTCGAGCCGACCAACCGCATCGCTGCCGTCGCGCCCTTGCTGCGCGATCCGGTCCGAACAGTGCGCCTGCAGGCGCTCGATGATCTGCTCGATGTGCCGCGCGCTCAGCTTTCGCCTGCGGACCAGCAATCATTCGATGCCGTGATCGCGGAGCATCGCGCGATCAACCTGGCGAACGCCGACCGTGCCGAATCGCAGGTCAATACGGGCACGTTCGAGAGTCGGCTCGGCAATGTCGCAGCGGCGCAGAAGGCGTTCGCGACGGCGATGGAACTCGAGCCCTCTTTCGTTCCTTCCTACGTCAACCTTGCGGACCTGTATCGCGCGCAGGGGCAGGAAGCGCAGGCCGAAGCGACTTTACGTGCGGGCATCAAGGTCGAGCCGCGGGTCGCGGAGCTGCATCACGCGCTTGGACTCGCGTTGGTGCGGCAGAAGCGCTTGCCGGACGCGATGAAGGAACTCGCGCTCGCCACACAGTTGCAACCCGAGTCCGTGCGCTATGCGTACGTGTTCGCGATTGCGACCCATGAATCGGGCAACCTGCCGGGCGCGATCAAGATCCTCACCGCGGCCCGGCAACGCCATCCCGCGAGCCGCGAGCTTGTCACCGCGCTGTTCCAGTACAGCCTCGAGCGTGGCGATGTCGACGGCGCCCGACATTGGGCGCAGGAACTCGGAAAACTGTTTCCGGACGATCAACAGGTAAGACAATTGATCCAGCAGCTCGGCGGTACCTGAGCTGCGCCGCCGGCGGGCTCAGCGCAGGACCATGCGCACGTCGGTCGCCATTCCCAGCCGATCGTAAGACCGATTCAGCGCGATGACGAAGTGCCGCGAGTTGCGCAGCTCGTCCGGGAACACGCTGCTGAGTGCGAGAAACCGCGGCACGTCGCTCGCCGCGCTGTTACGGCACGCGACGCCGATATCGAACAATTGCTCTGCCAGCGGATCGACGACACGAGTGGCATGCTCGGCGCGCGTACGCACGAAGTGCATCCAGGCGGCGATCGGAACGCACAGCCTATCGATCGGGCGTCCCACCGCCATGCTGTCCGCAATGGTCCCGAACAGGCGAAACGGCAGTTTTTGCGACCCGTCCCAGGCGATCTGCGCCAGCGGGTGGCGGATCTCGGGATTGCGGAAGCGCTTCAGGATCGTCTCGATGTACTGGCGCAGATCCAGTCCTCGCGGCGCGGTGACGTTCGGCAGGATGTCTTCCGTCATCAGCCGGCGAACGAAGCCCGCCAGCTCCCGGCTCGCCATCGCCTGCGACACTGTCTCGAAGCCCGACAGCGATCCGAGGTAAGCCAGGGAGGAATGCGCGCCATTGAGCAGACGCAGCTTGGCGCGATCGTAGGCAGCGACGTCATCGGTCAGTGTGACCCCCACCGCCTGCAGCGCGCTGAGATCGCAGCGGTCGTGCTGCTCGATCACCCACTGCAAGAAATTCTCGCGCTGCACCGGCCAGCGATCGGTGACGCCCAGGGCCTGCGTCACCCGTTCGCGCAACGCATCGTCGGTGGCGGGCGTGATGCTGTCGACCATTGTGCGAGGAAACGCCACTTCCGCTTCGATCCAGTCCGCGAGCGCGCGATCGAAGTGGCGCGCGAACTGCACCACGGCGCGGCGCAGGCGTTCGCCGTTGTCGATCATGTTGTCGCAGCTCACGACCATGAACGGCTTGCCGCCCGCCTCGCATTGCAGCCGGAGCGCCTCGACCAGGTAACCGACCAGGGTCGAGGGCGCGTGTGGCGCCTGTAGATCGTGGCGAATCTCCGGGTGCTCGAAGTCGAGCACGCCGCCAACGCCAAGGCAGTAGCCCTTCTCGGTGACGGTCGCGCTCACCATGCGCGTCTCGGGCGCGATCATGCGCGCTATGACCGCGGCCGGATCTTTTGGCGCCACGAGCACCTCGCGGAGCGCGCCGATGATTCGATACGAACAGTCGGTGTCGAGAATCGCGGTGGTGTAGAGGCCATCCTGCGGGGCCAGGGCATCGCGCACCCCCGTACTGTGAAGCGCCACGGCGCAGATGCCCCAGCGCGGATCGCTGTGCAGTACGTCGTCGATGTAGTTCGCCTGGTGGACGCGGTGAAACGCCCCCGGCCCGAAGTGCACGATGCCGGTCTGCAGGGCGGCGCGGTCGTATGCGGGAATCCGCACCCCAGCCGGCAGTCGCTTCAGCTCGCCTGACGAGAGAAACGCAGTCACACGACCCCTTGCGCAGTCACAAGGTGACTCCGCCCTTCCAGATTGCGATCTCGCGCTCGCCGTTGGTCTCGTTGCGCGCCGCCTGTCCCGACGCGGTCGCGAGCACGAGCTGCATCAGTTCATCGGCCGCTGCATCCATGTCGAGGCCCGCAAGTACGCGCCCCGCATCGAAGTCGATCCAGTGTGGCTTCTTGGTGGCGAGCGCCGAGTTCGAGCTGATCTTGAGTGTAGGCGCGGGAAACCCAAGCGGCGTGCCGCGGCCGGTCGTAAAGAGCAGGACCGTCGCGCCGGCGCCGACCAGCGCGGTGGACGAAATCGCGTCGTTCCCCGGCGCTTCGAGCAGCGCGAGCCCCGGTTCCGCGACGCTCGCGCCATAACGCAGCACGTGGGTCACGGTCGCGCGCCCGCCCTTCTGCACGGCACCGAGCGACTTCTCTTCCAGCGTCGTGATTCCTCCCTCGATATTCCCTGGCGACGGATTCTCGTGCACCGGCTGGTGATGATCGAGAAAATAGCGCTTGAAGTCGTTTACCAGGGTGACTACATCGCGGGCTACGCTGTCAGTCGCCGCCCGTTCGAGGAGCAGCGACTCGGCGCCGAACACCTCGGGAATCTCCGTGAGCACTGCGGCGCCGCCGGCGCCGGTCACTCGATCGGCGATGCGCCCCACGAGCGGATTGGCGGTGATACCGCTGAGGCCGTCCGACCCGCCACACTTGAGCCCGATCGTGAGTTTGTCGAGGCCGCAAGGAGTGCGCTTGTCCTGCGCAGCCTGCTCCACCAGCTCTTCCAGCACCTTGAGGCCTTGTTCCGTTTCATCATCAGCGGCCTGCGCAGCGAAGGCACGGATGCGTTGTCGCTCCGCATCCGACAACTCACCGAGGAGCGCTGCGAGCTGATTCGACTCGCAGCCGAGCCCGAGGATCAGCACGCCGCCGGCATTCGGATGACGTGCCAGCGACGCGAGCAGTCCGCGCGTGCGCTGCAAGTCATCGCCGAGTTGCGAGCAGCCGAACTGGTGCGTGAAGGCATAGACGCCGTCGACACGCATGCCGAAGCGCTGCGTGCCGAGGCGCGCGATGCGTTCCGCGGTGCGGTTGACACATCCGACGGTCGGCAGGATCCAGATTTCATTGCGCGTTCCCGCACGCCCATCCGCGCGCAAGTAGCCCTGGAACGTGGCGGGGCCGGAGCCCGAAGCCTGGGATTGCTGGCGCTGCGCGCTGAGGTCGTATTCCTCGACGCCGGCGAGCTGCGTCGCCAGGTTATGCGTGTGCACGTGCGCGCCGGCCGCAATGGGGCGCGTAGCGCGCCCGATGGGCCAGCCGTACTTGTGCACCTGCGAGTTCTCGGCGAGCGAGCGCAGCGCCATCTTGTGCCCGGCGGGGATGCCTTCGAGTGCCTCGATCAGCTCGCTACCGACGCTGACCCGTTCGCCCGCTGCGATCGGCCGCAATGCGACCACCACGTCATCGCGCGGATCGATGCGCCAGGTGGTCGGAGCTGTGCTGCGGGACGGCGCCATGTCGACAAGGATGCACAAAAGACTGGGAAGGAAGCTATGTTAGCTGGTATGGTAACCGGTGTCATACAGGCCATTGGCTGAGGGCCTGGCCGCCCGACCGCCCCCGCGGCGTGCCCGGCAGGTTATTCTGTAAAGGCATTCATGACTACAAGAACGATCACCAGGAAAAACCGCGGCAGGGCGCCGGCAAGAGCGTCCATCGCAGCGCCGAGCCGGATTGCGCCCGAAGTCGTGCGCGCACCGGCTCACAAGCCGAGGAATCACAAACACACGATCAACGATATCGCGCGCCTCGCCAACGTCTCCAAGAAGACCGTTTCGCGCGTCATCAACCAGTCGCCGTTCGTGCGCGAGGAAACGCGGCTGCGCATCAGCGAGATCATGGAGAAGGTCGCGTACACGCCGGACCCGCAGGCGCGCGGACTCGCGTTCCGCCGCTCGTTCCTGATCGGCCTGGTGTACGACAACCCGAATGCGACCTTCATCGTCAACATCCAGGAAGGCGCGCTCGGCCCGATCCGGCGTTCGGGGTTCGAGCTGGTCGTGCATCCCTGCGATCGCACCAGCGAATCCTTCGTCACGGACGTGCGCCATTTCGTGACGCGCCAGAAGCTCGACGGCGTGATCCTGGTGCCGCCGATCTCCGAGGATGCGGCGCTGATCCGCATGCTGAAAGAAGTGGATTGCCGCTACATGCGCCTGCTCTCGGTGCCGCTCGATGAGCCGGCCAACATCGTGCTGTCGATGGATCGCGACGCATGCAAGCAAGTCGCCGAGCATCTCGCGCAGCTCGGTCATCGCCGCATCGCGATGATTGCCGGACCCACGGGGTTTCGCTCCGCGCAGGAGCGCTTCGTCGGATTCACCGCCGGGCTCGCCGCGCATGGCCTGAAATTGCCGCCGGAGTACATCGTCGAGGGCGCCTACACGTTCGACTCCGGTGTCACGGCGGGTGAGACGCTGTTGTCGCGCGTGCCGCGGCCGACCGCGATTTTTGCGGGCAACGATGAAATGGCCGCGGGCCTTTACAAAGCGGCGCATCTGCGGGGCCTCAACATTCCAGCCGACCTGTCGGTGGTCGGATTCGACGACACGCCGATTGCGTCGCGGATCTGGCCCTCGCTCACGACCATCCGCCTGCCGATTCGCGACATGGGCCGCATCGCGGCCGACAAGCTGATCGCCAAGGTGCACCGCCACGAGAGTCCCGCCGGTGGCGAGTCGACAGTCTTCCCGCACCTGGTCCTGCGGGGCTCTTCGGCCAAGCCTTCGAGCTGAGATCGAAGTCGGCGGGGCGACTTTGCCCGCGCGCGTGGCTATAATGACACCGGTTACCATAAATTCGTCCTGGCGGCGCCTGCCGAACTCATGATCCGCTGACCGTGCCCAACCGCGTCACACCGCTGCGATCCGCGAAGTCCCGCCAGCTCAGGGTGCATGAGGATCGGCTGTTCCCGTCCGATCCGGCCGTCCGCCAGCTGGCGCGCGCGCTGTATCACTCGGTGCGCGACCTGCCGATCATCAGTCCTCACGGGCATACCGACCCAGCCTGGTTCGCCCTTAACGAGCCCTTCTCAAACGCGACCGAGCTGCTCCTGGCGCCGGATCATTACCTGTTCCGCATGCTCTACAGTCAGGGCATCTCGCTCGAGGATCTCGGTGTCGCCTCCAAACGCGGCCCGTCGCGCGCGGAACCGCGCGCCGCCTGGCGCTTGTTCGCGCGTCACTATCACCTGTTCGCCGGCACCCCGTCCGCGATGTGGCTCGAATACGTGTTCGTGAAAGTGTTCGGCATCGATGTGCGGCTCGATGCGGATACCGCGGATCACTATTTCGACGCGATAGGTGCCAAGCTCGCGATGCCCGAGTTCCGTCCGCGCGCGCTCTTCGAGCGCTTCAACATAGAGGTACTGGCGACCACTGAATCGCCCATCGACACGCTCGAGCATCATCGCGCGATCCGGGCGAGCGGCTGGCGCGGCCGGGTGATCACTGCCTACCGTCCCGACCCGGTCATCGATGCGGAACATGAGGCGTTCAAATCAGCGCTGCCGGAGTTCGGCGAGCTGACCGGCGAGGACGTTTTCAGCTGGCGCGGCTACCTGGCCGCGCATCGCCAGCAGCGCGCCGCATTCGCGGGTGTCGGTGCAACTTCGACCGATCACGGTCATCCGAGTGCAACCACGGCGGATCTGTCGGAGAGTGAAGCGGAGCGCCTGTTCGCACGCATCGTGAAGGACGACTTCAGCGCGGCGGACGCGGAGTTGTTCCGCGGCCAGATGCTCACCGAGATGGCGCGCATGAGCCTCGATGACGGGCTGGTGATGCAGATTCATCCGGGCTCGTTCCGCAACCACAATCGCTGGCTGCACGAGACCTACGGGCGCGACCGCGGCGCCGACATCCCGCAGCCGACTGACTACGTGCGCGCCTTGAAGCCGCTTCTGGACCGTTTCGGCAATGACACGCGATTGTCGGTCATCGCGTTCACCCTCGACGAGAGCGCTTATAGCCGCGAGCTCGCGCCCCTGGCAGGTCACTATCCGGTCCTGAAGCTCGGCCCCGCCTGGTGGTTTCACGACAGCCCTGAAGGCATGCGACGCTTTCGTGAGCAGACGACTGAGAGCGCGGGCTTCTACAACACCGTAGGCTTCAACGACGACACGCGTGCGTTCCTGTCGATCCCCGCTCGCCATGATGCTGCGCGGCGCGTCGATTGCGCCTTCCTGGCGCGGCTCGTCAGCGAACATCGAATCGCCGAGGACGATGCGCACCAGGTCGCACAGGATCTCGCGTATCACCTGCCGAAGCGCGCCTACAAACTCGATCAACCCGCGACGGCCTGAGCCGTCGCTTTTTCCGGAGCTTTAGTCATGCGGATCAAAGTGCTGCAGGCCACCCATCCCGAGATGATCAAGTCACTCGACACCGGGCAATTGCGGGACCTCTATCTCGCGAGCGAAATCTTCGCGCCAGGAGACATCTGCCTGACCTACAGTCACGTGGAGCGTTTCATCATCGGCGGCGCGCAGCCGACGAAGGAAGGGCTCAAGCTCACCACGCTCAAGGAAGTGGGTTCGGACCCGTTCCTCGCGCGCCGGGAGATGGGTGTCATCAACATCGGCGGCGCCGGACGAGTGACGATCGACGGCTCGAGCTACGAGCTGGGGCCGCGCGATGGTCTGTATATCGGCGCCGGCAGCGCCAACGTCGTGTTCGAGTCGAACGATGCCGCCAACCCCGCGAAGTTCTACCTTGCGAGCTCGCCTTCGCACGCGCGCCACCCGACAGTGCGCATTCCCGTCTCGGAAGCGAAGCCGATGCCGATGGGCGCGGTCGAGACCGCGAATGAGCGAACGATCTATCAGTACGTGAATCCCGATATCTGCAAGTCCTCGCAGCTCCTGCTCGGGCTCACGTCGCTCAAGAAGGGGAGCGTGTGGAACACGATGCCCTGCCACCTGCACGATCGGCGTTCGGAGATTTATTTCTACTTCGATCTCAAGCCGACGGATCGCGTGTTCCATTTCATGGGACAGCCGCACGAAACTCGGCACCTCCTGATGGCGAACGAGCAGGCGGCGATTTCCCCGCCATGGTCGATCCATTCGGGCGCCGGCACCTCGAGCTATTCATTCATCTGGGCGATGGCGGGCGACAACCAGGACTACAAGGACATGGACCAGGTGCCGACCATCGATCTGCGCTGAAGGAGCGTCGATGTCCGATCTGTTCGATCTCAGCGGGCGCGTCGCCATGGTGACCGGCGCCAACACCGGTCTCGGCCAGGCGATCGCGGTGGCGCTCGCACAGGCGGGCGGCGACATCGTCGCGGTGGGCCGTTCGCGACCCGATGAAACCGCGAAACGGGTGCACGCCGCGGGACGCAAGCTGCATGCGATCGATTGCGACCTCGGCGCAAGACCAGAGACCGCCGCGATCGTCAGCGAGGCGGTGGCGAAGCTCGGACGCCTGGACATCCTGGTCAACAACGCCGGGATCATTCGCCGCGGCGAGGCGCTCGCGTTCACCGAGGAGGATTGGGATGCGGTCATGGACCTTAACCTCAAGACCGTGTTCTTCCTGTCGCAGGCCGCGGCGCGCGCGATGCTTGACGGACCCGTTCTCGATGGAACAAGACGCGGCAAGATCATCAACATCGCATCGATGCTGTCGTTTCAGGGCGGGATTCGTGTCGCGTCCTACACCGCGAGCAAGAGTGGCGTCGCCGGCCTCACGCGGCTGCTCGCCAACGAATGGGCGGCACGCGGCATCAACGTGAATGCGATCGCGCCCGGCTACTTCGAAACCAACAACACGACCGCGCTCCGCGCCGATGCCGAGCGCAATGCCGACATCCTCAAGCGCATTCCAGCCGGCCGCTGGGGCGATCCTGCCGATCTCGGCGGCGCAGCGGTCTTTCTCGCATCCGCTGCATCCGATTACGTCCACGGCGCGATCATCCCCGTGGATGGCGGCTGGCTCGCACGTTAGTTACCCACGCGACGATTCACAGCTGCCGCTTGCAAGATCCGCGCCGGGCACCGGCACAGAGCCGCAACGTGAATGACACGCGGCTGTCACGCGTGCGGCCTAGCCTCCCGCGGTCGATAATGTCCAACCGGGAGGGACCTCATCATGCTCAAGGTCACGTCGATCGCAACGCTCGCGATCGCTTTCACCTCGCTTGCCGCCAGCCCGTCCACCTTTGCCGCGCCACCGAGCGCCGCCGTGCTGAACTCCCATTCCATGGAGAGTGACGAGCACGACATCCGCGAAGACAACCTCGCCGAACGCCTTCAAGCCCGTGAGCGCGTCACGTGGCGAGACGAGAAGGGCATGCGCGATCCAACCGTGCAGATCAAGATCCTCGGCTTCAACGATTTCCATGGACAGCTGGAGACGGGCCGTCGCGTCGCCAACCGGCCCGTGGGCAGTGCGGCGGTGCTTGCCTCATACCTGAAGACCGCAGCGGCCGCCGCGCAGGACGGCGCCCTCATCGTGCACGCGGGCGACGAGGTCGGCGCGTCACCGCCCGCCTCGGCGCTACTGCAGGACGAGCCTTCGATCCAGTTCCTGAACCTGCTGGCCAACGACAATTGCCACCACATCGATCCGCGCAAGTCGCTGCCGTGGTTCCTCGTCGCCTTCCTCGAGCCACGCTGCAACGTGGTCGGCACGCTCGGCAACCACGAGTTTGACGAAGGCGTGAGCGAGATGCTGCGCCTCATCGGCGGCGGCAACCATCCGAAGGGGCCCTTCCTCGAGTCGCCGTATCGCGGCGCGAAGTTCCCGTACGTGAACTCGAACGTCGTGCGGCACTCGGATGGTCAGCCCTTATTGCCGCCCTACACCGTGAAGGTGATCCGCGGTGAGGCGGTAGCGATCATCGGTGCGGTACTCAAGGAAACGCCGACCATCGTCACGCCCACAGGCGTTGCGGGTGTCGACTTTCTCGATGAAGCGACCTCGATCAACAAGTATGTGCGTCAGCTTCGCAAACTCGGCATTCACACCATCATCGTCACGATCCACCAGGGCATCTCGCAGTCGCCGAGCTACACGGGGCCGACAGATCCCTCGATCACGGGCCTGGCGGGACCGATCGTCGACATCGTGCGCAAGCTCGACAGCGAGGTGGACCTCGTGGTTTCCGGCCATACGCACGGCTTCACTAACGCGCTGATCCCCAACGATGCGGGTCAGCCGATCCTGGTGACACAGGGGTTCTCGGCGAGCACCGCCTACGACGACATCGACCTGACGATCAGCCGGCGCACCGGCAACGTCGTACAAAAGACGGCGTCGATCGTGACGACC
Organism: Steroidobacteraceae bacterium; assembly: GCA_035644435.1. Lineage (GTDB taxonomy): Bacteria > Pseudomonadota > Gammaproteobacteria > Steroidobacterales > Steroidobacteraceae > DATBVX01. Next base: position 39,608 of record DASQOO010000217.1, read on the forward strand.
TGGGCCGATGAAGGGCCAGGCCTCACGCCGGACCCGGATGTCGCGGCAATCACGCTCGCCGCCCAACAGAGCGTCGCGCCACTCGTGAGCCGCGTCGTAGGCAACGCCCCGCAGGCGCTGACGGTCACCGAGAACGCGGCAGGCGAATCGCTCATGGGAAATCTCATCGCGGATGCGCAACGCATCCGCACCGGCGCGACATTCGCGTTCATGAACCCGGGCGGCATCCGTGGTACGGGGCTCGATGCGGGAACGGTTACCTGGGGAGAGCTTTTCACCATCCAGCCCTTCAGCAACGATTTGGTCTCGATGGATCTCATTGGCGCACAGATCCGCACACTGCTCGAGCAGCAGTGGGCCGCGCCGCAGACGTTTCCGCGCATCCTGAAGATCTCGGGAATCTGGTATAGCTGGCTGGCCTGCGCGGGGTACAACTCCGCAGGTTCGCCCATCTGTCCGGCGGGTACCTCGGTGCAGGTGCAGGACATCCGCATCGGAGGACCGTCAGGCGCGCTGTTGGATCCGGCAGCAACCTATCGCGTGACAGTGAACAGCTTCATGGCCTCCGGCGGTGACAACTTCACCGTGCTGACACAGGGAACCAACCGCGTTGTCGGCCCGGTCGACCTGGACGCGCTCGTGGATTACGTCGAGCAGGATCTCGCTGGAAACGCCACGGTGACCATCGGCGATCGAATCGAACGACACTGAGCAAGCTGGCGCGCTGTCCCACCGGAAACTGACGACGCCCGCGATAGTGACACCGGAGGGATGCCGCGCCGGGCTCAGGGAAGCTCGCGCGTCGAGTGCGGATCGATCGAATACGGATAGACCTTCTCGAGGAATCGAGGCTGATCGCGCACGCGCTCGATCCAGCGCGTGATGTGGCGATAGTCGTCGAGTTGCAGCTCCGCATCCCGCGCCACATGCGTGTAGGCGAACAGGGAAATGTCCGCCACGGTGTAGTCGTCGCCGAGGATGAAGGCGCGCCCGGACAGTTCGCGATCCAGCGCGGCGAATGCCTTGAGCGCGCCGTCTCGTTTTGCAGCGACCAGCTCTTTCGGCCGACGCGGGAGCTTGCCGGTGAGCGTCCAGTAGCGCAGTGAACCCGCCGTGGCCTGGATGTAGTCCGCTTCGAACGACATCCACTGCAGCACCTTGGCACGGCCGAAGCTGTCGGCCGGGAGAAAGCGCGAGCCCTCCGCCAGGTAGAACAGGATCGCATTCGATTCGGCGAGCACACGACCGTCCTCGACCCGGATCGCGGGCACGGCACCGGTGGCATTGATCGCCAGGTAGTCCGGGCGCTGGCCGTGGCCTTCGAAGATGCTCACGATCTCGGCGCGGAACGGGCGTTCCAGCTGATTGAGGAGCAGCCGGATCTTGTAGCCGTTCTGCGAGGGCAGGTAGTCGTAGAGCGTGAGCATGTGCATTGATCTCCTTAGCCGCGATTATTGCGGGGCACCGCCGGACGCACACTCCGATTCTTGCGCTGGAACTGCCGCTCTTTGCGCTGGAAGGGGCGTGGCCGAACGCTATTCCTCTTGCTCGTCTTCGCTAGGCGCAGGGAGCGACGGGCAAGTCTGCCGATATGGTTCTTCCGCGAGATACTCGCGCCACTCGTTGCGAGTGAGGTTGCGCCCCACCTTGCCACAAGCACCCGCCACAGCATCTGCCGGGCGGATCTCGTCGATCTCGATCACCCGCTCATCGCCATCATCACCAAGCACCGCGAAGCGCTTTCCATCGCGACTCACGGCAACGCCCATCAGATCGCCGCTGTAAGGGATGCGTCTCAACAGTCGTCCGCTCTCCAGGTCCCAGGCACGCGCATCGCTGTCGGCACCGATGGTCACCAGGTACTGCGAATTGTCGGTACTCGCCATGGCGCGCAGGTACAGCCCGCCCACGGTCGTCGAGAACTTCCGACTGCGTGCCGCAAGGTCCCACCAGCTCAACTCGCCTTTCGTCTGCGCAATCACCAGCGTCTTGCCGGCTGCATCGAAGGCGACTCCGGCATCGCCATCCGCAGTCGCCGTGAGCTTCCAAAGCTCGGCGCCGCTTTCGAGGTTCCAGAGTCGCGTCGGGACATCCACTCCGAATGTGGCCAGCACTTTTCCCGTCGGATCGAAGCGCGCGGCTTCGATACCGCGGTCCGAGGCGAGGCGCTTGAGCAATTCGCCGGACTGGGCGCGCCAGACATTGATCACGCCGTCACGACTCACGCTCGCCAGCAAGGCGGATGAGGGCGAAAGCGCAATCGAGTACACGGGCGCGCCTTGTTGCATGCAGCGCAGTTGTTGGCCGGAATTGGCATCCCACAGACACACCGATCCCGTCTCATCACTGGTCGCAAGCCAGCGCCCCTTGCCGTCGAACAAGACCGCAGTAACCAGCGCTGCGGCGCTCAGGCGCTTTAGTTCACGACCCGAGCGCGCGTCCCAGATCCGTGCTGTGGTATCCGGGCCTGCGGTGGCGAGTTCATCGCGCACCGGGTTGAAGGCGATCACCTGGCGCGAGGCGCGGCTGTCGACGAACCTGCCGCGCTGGTCCTGCCAATGATCGAGGCCTCCCGTACCGCCGTGCTCGATATGTGCCACGACCTTGTCGTGTTCAAGGTCCCAGACCAGCGCGCCTTGCGCGCCGCCGCCCGCGGCCAGCAAGCGGCCATCGCGATTGAAGGCGAGATCGATGGGCAAATTGTGGAAGTCGATCTTGAGTTGCTTGGCGGTCCAGGGCAGAAGCGCGAACGAATCGCGCAACGCGCGCTCGGTGTGCTCGGTGCGACGATGCCTCACGGCCTCGATGCCAAGCAGTACGCTGCGCTCGAGCTGCGCGCCGCGCTCCGCGTTCTCCAGCAGAGTCTCGTACCAGATGCGCTTTTCCTGCTCGGGAGAGAGCTTCAGCACTTCAGCGCGCAAACCGTCTGCAGCTTGTGCCAGTCGCTCCGCCGTCGCACTCACGCGCGCGTGGGACTCATACGAACGCCAGCCGAACCAGCCGCCGACCAGCGCCAGCAGGACCAGGCCCGCGTACGCCGCACGGCGGATCCAGACCTTTCGTTGGTACGCACGGCGGCGATTTTCGCGCTCGGCGAGTTCCGCTGCGCTGACTTCAGGCCCGAGCGCGTGCACCCGCTGGATGTCTTCGATCAGCGCGAGAAACGCGGGATCTCGCAGTCCGCCACGCCACGCGGCGAGGTTGCGCGATTGTGTCTGCCGAAATGGCAGCGGCGGCTCGCTGTCGTCCAGTTGCACGGGCACGAAGACCTGGCGATTCCAGCCCTCGGAAGCCTCGGCCACCACCCAATCGGAAGTCGTGGAATTGCGCGACCAGAGCACCACGATGCTGCGACTCGCCGCGACCGCGTCCTGGATCTTCTTCGGGTATTGCTCGCCCGTCTTCAGGCTCGTGTCCCACCAGACGGACCAGCCGCGGGCTGCAACCAGTGCATCGGCGAGGCGCCGCGCGACCTTTACTTCTTCATGCGCATAGCTGATGAAGACGTCGTGAGTCATCACATCCCTTTGCACGGCGCGACGAGACTCGACCAAGCCGGCATCGCCGGTGCGATGCTGTCTACTGAACCGGGGTCACCTGGGAGTTCGTCGCATCCTTGATCGGCTCTACCCGGTTCACGAAATAGCGTGTCTCCGCGAAGCAGGTGGTCGGCACGAGCGGGTGCTCGGTGTAGTGAAGTCGCACGCGCTGGCCGATCGCCTGGTTGATCGTCGGGGCCAGGGAGTCATCGCGAACACTGAAGTGCCAGATCTCGGGTGCCACGCCGCCTACGACGTAGAGTGCCAGCTCGCCTTCGTACGTTTTGCACACCCAGCCCTTGCGCGAGAACTTCTGCAGCACTCCGGCGCGTTCCCCATCGCCGTAGCTCCAGTTGAGCGTAAACAGCGTCCAAAGAATGATGAGGAGGACGAGGCTGAGCATCAGCCACAGGAGCATGCGCGCGGCACGCGAAAGGAAACCCGGCCGAGCGTCGCTGTTCATAGCGTTGCGGTAGCAGCTCTAGCGGTAACGGCTGAGGATCTTCTGCAACCCCTTGGAGCCGGGGCTCAACTTTTCGTACGGCACGCTGTTGAGCGGCTGGGCCGGCGTGCCATTGTGGTCGTGGAAATCAGTGACCGTCGGTTCCACGTACAGGAGCCCGGTCAGGAACTCGTGTTCGGCGAGCTTGCGCTGGATGTAGGCGTAAGCGGCCGAGCGGTCGACCGGGTTGTAGTTGTGGTCGATCTTGCGCAGATGCACCTGGCTGCCGTCATGCATGGTCACCGGCAGCACTTCGCCTTCGGCGTACTTCGCGGTGATCTCCTGCATCGGCGCAACGAAATCCGTGTGCACGGCTTCGTGATAGTGCTCGCGCGTGAAGGCGTAGCTCTTGGTGGAGCCCTCGTGATCGTTGAAGGTCACGCACGGCGACAACACGTCGATCAGCGCGAAGCCCTTGTGCTTGAAACCGGCCTGGATCAGGGGCACGAGCTGTTCCTTGTCGCCCGAGAAACTGCGCGCCACGAAGGTCGCGCCCAGTGACAACGCCGTGAGCACGGGGTCGATGGGCTTTTGCGTATTCGGCTCGCCTTTCTTGGCCGTGCTTCCGACATCCGCGGAGGCCGAGAACTGGCCCTTCGTCAGTCCGTACACGCCGTTGTTCTCGATCATGTACAGCATGTTGATGTTGCGGCGGATCGCGTGGCAGAACTGCCCGAGCCCGATCGAAAGCGTATCGCCATCGCCGGAGACGCCGATGTACTGCAGCTCGCGATTCGCCGCATAGGCGCCGGTCGCGATCGAGGGCATGCGCCCATGCACCGAGTTGAAGCCGTGCCCGCCACTCACGAAATAGGCGGTGGTCTTGGACGAGCAACCGATCCCTGAGAGCTTGACGAGATTCTGCGGCTCGAGCGACATGCCCCAGCAGGCTTCCGTGATCGCCGCGGTGATCGAGTCGTGGCCGCACCCCGCACACAGCGTGGACATCGTGCCTTCATAGTCACGACGCGTGAGCCCCAGCTCGTTTTTCGGCAAGCCCGGGTGGGCGACTTTGGGTTTCAGCAGATAACTCATGACTCACTCATCTCGAAATTCCAGCGCTTGCGGCCTCGACGGCCGCCTCAACTGGCGGCGCCTGTAATCCGGCTTCGGCCCTCGCCGACTTCCGCCATGATTCCGTTCACGATGCATTCGGACGAGATCGACAACCCGCTGTAGTGCAGGATCGAGCGCAGCTTCGTCTTCTCGACCGGCGTTTCCAGCGTCAGGAGCGAACGCAACTGCGCGTCGCGATTCTGTTCGACGACGAAGACGATCTCGTGCTTGTCGAAGAAGTCCGAGACCTCGCGGCCGAACGGAAAAGCACGAATGCGCATGTAGTTCACGCCGACGCCGCGTGCCTTGAGAATGTCGAGCGCCTCGCGCACCGCGCCATCGGAGCTGCCGATCGCCACCACGCCGACCTCGAACGGGCCACGCTGCTCGATGATCGCGGGCGGCATCATCCGCGCGGCGGTGCCGAACTTGCGCTTCAGCCGGTCGAGCACCATCTGGTATTCGGTCGAATCCTCGGTGTAACCGCCGTATTGAGTATGGCCCGAACCGCGCGTGAAGTAGCTCGCCTTCGGATGCACGCCCGGCAGCGTGCGATACGTGATGCCATCCTCGTCGCGATCGACGAAGCGGAAGAACTTGTCGAGCTTGAGCACTTCCTCCTTGCTCAGCATCTTGCCGCGATCCGGCTTATAGCTGTCGTCCCACTCGAGGTCCGGGCACATCCAGTCGTTCATGCCGATATCGAGATCCGACAGCACCATGACGGGCGTCTGCAGGCGTTCGGCGAGATCGAACGCCTTCACCGTGAGGTAGAAGCACTCCTCGGGGTTCGCGGGAAACAGCAACACGTGCCGCGTGTCGCCGTGCGACGCATAGGCGCACAGCATGATGTCAGCCTGCTGGGTGCGCGTCGGCATTCCGGTCGAAGGCCCGACGCGCTGCACGTCGAAGATCACCGCCGGCACTTCCGCGTAGTAGGCGAGCCCCAGGAATTCGTTCATCAGTGAGATGCCCGGGCCGCTCGTCGGCGTGAAGGCGCGCGCGCCGTTCCACGCGGCTCCCAGGACGATGCCGATCGCGGCGAGCTCGTCCTCGGCCTGGATGATCATGAAGTTCTTCTTGCCGGTTTGCGGATCGACGCGCAGCTTGTCGCAGAAGCTCTTGAAGCCGTCCATCAACGAAGTCGAGGGCGTGATCGGATACCAGGCGCCCACCGTCGCGCCGGCGTACACGCAACCCAATGCGGCGGCGGTGTTGCCATCGATCATGATGTAGCCGTTGGTCTTGTCCAGCGGCTTGATGTGCATCGCCAGCGGGCAGCTGACGTGTTCCCTGGTGTAGTTGTGGCCGAGCTCGAGTGCCTTGAGGTTCGCCGCGACCAGGTTGGCCTTCTTGCCGTAGGTTTCGTTGAGCAGCTCCTTGAGCTTCTCCATGTCGATGTCGAGCAGCGCCGCCAGCACGCCGGCGTAGGCGATGTTCTTCATCAGGATGCGCGCGCGCACGCCCTGGAAGTTCTCGTTGCAGAGTTTCGCGAGCGGCACACCGATAATGGTGATGTCGTCGCGCTTGAGGAGCGCCGAACGCGGCCAGGTCGAGTCGTAGATGAGATACCCGCCAGCACTCACTTCCTTGAGATCACGCACATAGGTCTCGGCGTTCATCGCCACGATGATGTCGATGCGCCCGGAACGCGCGACGTAGCCATCCTTGGTCACGCGGATCTCGTACCAGGTGGGCAACCCCTGGATGTTGGACGGAAAATAATTTTTGCCCATCACGGGCACGCCCATGCGGAAGATCGCCTTCATCAGGAGCGTGTTGGCGCTGGCGGATCCAGTGCCGTTCACGGTCGCGATCTTGATCGCGAAGTCGTTTATGCGCTCTTGCGCTGCGCGGTCGGGCATGAACGGTCCTCATCGATGGCGTGCGGGATGACGATCGCGGATTTCTGCATGTCCCACGCGGCGGTGGGGCAACGTTCGGCGCAGAGGCCGCAATGCACGCACAGGTCTTCGTCTTTCACCATCACGCGCCCGGTCTGGGGGAGCACCTCTGAAACGTAGAGCGGCTGCTGGAGGTTGCGCGCCGGCGCCTTGAGTCGCTGGCGCAGCTCCATTTCCTCGCCGTTGTGCGTAATGGTGAGGCAATCCACGGGGCAGATGTCGAGGCAGGCATCGCACTCGATACAGAGCTTCGCCTCGAATACAGTCTGGATGTCGCAGTTGAGGCAGCGCTGTACTTCATCGGCCGCTTGCTCGGCGGTGAAGCCGAGCTCGACTTCGATGCTCAGTTTCTTGAAGCGCTCTTTCAGGCTCACGTGCGGCATCAGCTTGCGCTCGGTGGGGTTGTAGTCGTTGGCGTACGACCACTCATGCATCCCCATCTTGCGGCTCTGCAGGTTGACGCCGTTCGGAAGTCGCTCGCTCAGCGACTCACTCTGGCAGTGCTTGTGAATCGAGATGGCGGCCTGGTGTCCGTGCTCGACCGCCCAGATGATGTTCTTCGGTCCGAACGCCGCATCGCCGCCGAAGAACACGCCGGGCCGCGTCGACTGGAAAGTCGTCTTGTCGACCACCGGCACGTCCCACTTGTCGAACTCGATGCCGAGATCGCGTTCCACCCACGGAAACGCGTTTTCCTGGCCGATGGCGAGAATTACATCGTCGCAGGGAAAAAATTCCTCGCCGACGACCCGCTCCGCCTTGATGCGACCGCCATCGATATCGTACTCCATCTTCTCGAAGGTCATGCCAACCAGTTTGCCGTTCTTGATCACGAATTCTTTCGGCGAATGGTTGATGACGATCTCGACGCTCTCTTCCTCGGCATCCTCGAGTTCCCAGTCGGACGCCTTGAAGAAGCCGCGCGGCTTGCGCGCCATGACCTTGACGCTCTTGGCGCCGAGGCGGAGCGAGGTGCGGCAGCAATCCATCGCCGTGTTGCCGACGCCGATGATGAGCACGCGCTCGCCGATCGACTCGATGTGTCCGAAGGCGACCGACTCCAGCCAGGTGATGCCGATGTGGATGCGATCCGTGTCGTAGCGGCCCGGCAGCACGAGCTCCTTGCCCTTCGGAGCGCCCGAGCCGACGAACACCGCATCGAACTCTCCTGAGGCCAGCAGCTCCTTGAGGCTGTTCACGCGCTGGCCGAGCCTCAGGTCCACGCCCATGCCGAGGATCTGGCCGATCTCATCGTCCAGCACTTCGCCCGGCAGCCGGAACGACGGGATGTTGGTGCGCATCAGCCCGCCCGGCTTGTCGAACGCTTCGAAGATCGTGACTTCGTAGCCGAGCGGCAGCAGGTCGTTCGCGACCGTGAGCGAAGCACAGCCCGCGCCGATGCAGGCGATGCGTTTGCCGTTCTTGAGCTTCGGAATCTGCGGCAGCCGGTCGCTGATGTCATCGCGCAAGTCCGCGGCAACGCGCTTCAGGCGGCAGATGGCGACGGGTTTCTTCTCCACGCGCCCGCGACGACAGGCGGGTTCGCACGGCCGGTCGCATACGCGCCCCAGGATCGCCGGGAACACGTTCGATTCGCGATTCACCATGTAGGCGTCGCTGAACCGGCCCTGCGCGATGAGGCGAATGTATTCAGGGACGTCGGTATGCGCGGGACAGGCCCACTGGCAATCGACGACGCGGTGAAAGTAATCCGGATGCTTCGTATCCGTGGGATTCATTCGGGTATCGGGTGTGTTTGTAATGAGGGGGACGGACCTTGCGATCCGTCCCCCTGGAGAGGTTTCAGTCGTGTGCGGCCTTTGACCTTGTGTTTCGACCGGCGTGCCGCGCGCCGGCGTGAGAAAGACAGTTCCTAACTGTAGTGGCGGCTGAAGCGCAGAAACTGTGCGCCGTCCATGAGCCGCTCGAAACTCTTCTCGGTGACATGTACCAGCTCTTCATGGTCTCCAGCTTCGAGATAGATATCGCTTTGATCGCGGAGAGAGGCCTCCACGACCGTGGGTATCCCATATTCTGCGCCAAGTGCGGGAACCGCGCCGCGCGCGCAATCCGCGAACAGGCGCCTGAGATCCTCTTCGGTCGCAAGCCCGAGCCTGCGATGCAGCGTCGAGTTCAACACCTCGGTGAGGATGCGATGCGTCGCCGGCAACACGGCGAGCACGAATCCCTGCTCGTCCTTCAGCACCACGGCCTTGGCGATGCAGTCGCCCGCAACGTGCGCCGCTTCAGCCACGCGCGAGCTCGATGCCGCGTGTGGATGACGCAGGATCTCGTGGTCGATCTCCTTCATCGTCAGGGCCTGGTGAACCGTCGGCGCGATGCTCATGGTTTCGCCCCTTTCCCTGCAGTTGAACGGAAAGGCGCAAGTATAGGCACCGCGCCGACGAAGTCACGGAGCACGGCACGCCGGCAGCTGTGCAGATATGGCGGTGAGAATTTCGGGGGCTGGACCTCCTGCTGCAGTGCATCAGAAAGAGCCCTTCAACAGGCGACAGCCGGGGCTCGGGGCGCAGATCAGCAATAATCGCGGCCATGACCGACCCTCGCCCGACCCAGATCAAGCTGCGGCGCAAGTCGCGGCTGCTCGAGGTCAGCTTCGACGACGGCAAGAGCTTCGAGCTGCCGTTCGAGTACCTGCGCGTCTATTCGCCGTCGGCCGAGGTGAAAGGGCACGGCCCGGGGCAGGAAGTGCTGCAGTTCGGCAAGGAGAACGTCCAGGTGACCCGTATCGAGCCCACCGGGCAGTACGCGGTGCGGCTGATCTTCGATGACGGGCACGATACGGGCCTGTACTCGTGGACGTATCTCTACCAGCTTGGCAGCGACTACGCGGCCCGGTGGCAACACTACCTGGCACGGCTCGCGCAATACGGGTACGAGCGCAAGCCCCAGGGGGCCAGGCCCAGTTGATAAGGGTTACCCCGTCAGGTATTTGCCTGATGGGTCTCCCCGGGGCTTCAATCTACATTGCGATGGTTGTGCAGGGAGAAAACCAACTATGAGTGACAAGCCGAGCGCGACTCCGATCCAGCGCGCATCCGAGGAATCCGCTGCCGGGCTGCTGCACGAGCTGGTGGCACACCTGCGCCAGAATCGCACCCAACTGCGCGAGGAATGGGCCAACCGCATCACCGAGGCGCAGCTGCTGACTGCGATGACCAAGGAGGAAATCTTCGCGGAAGCAACCTCCGTGTACGACAACTACGTCGAAGCTCTGGCGACCGGAACCTTCGAGGCGCTGCAGTCTTACTCGCGCAACCTCTCGGAACGAATCATCCCCCGCGGCGTGGAAACGCATGAAGTGGTAGGCATCGTGCTGCTGCTGCGCGACGTGCTGGCACGCTCGCTGTTCGGCAAGTATCGCGGTGACTTCACCAAGCTCAACCGCATCCTCGACGCCTACGAGCCGGCCGCGAACCGTATCGCAAACACGGTGGCGGTCGGCTTCGTGCAGGAACGCGAGCGCGTCATCCGCCAGCAACAGGAAGCGATACGCGAACTGTCGACGCCCGTACTGCAGGTACGTGAGCGCCTGTTGATCCTGCCCATCATCGGCGTCATCGATCCGCACCGCGCCCGCCAGCTGACCGAGCAACTGCTGCAGGGTATCCGCATGAATCGCGCCAAGGTGGTCGTGATCGATATCACCGGCGTCGCGGCGATGGACGCAACCGTGGCCAATCACCTGGTGCAGACGGTCGAGGCCTCGAGGTTGCTCGGCGCCACGGTCATCGTCACCGGCCTGTCACCCGAAATCGCGCAGACCATCGTCAACATCGGCGTTGACCTCGGCAAGATGAACACCGTCGGCGATCTGCAGGGCGGCATCGAGCAGGCCGAACGGCTGCTGGGCTACAAAGTCATTCCGATGCCCGAGCAGGGACAAACGAATTGACCTGAGCGCCGTGGAAGTCCCAATTCTCAAGCAAGGGCGCTTCCTTATCGCGACGATTCAAGCGGCCTTGTCCGATGCGGACCTCCAGCATCTGCGGCGGGCGCTGGTTGAACGTGTAGTCCGCTTCCGTTCGCGCGGCGTGGTGGTGGACGTCACTGCTCTCGACGTGATGGATTCCTTCGCGACCCGAACGCTGCTCGACATCACCCACATGATCCGCCTGCGCGGCGCTGACACGGTGATCGTCGGCATCCAGCCGGAGGTGGCCTTCGCGATGGTGCAGTTGGGCCTGACCCTGGAAGGCGTGTCGACCGCGCTCGACCTGGAAGAGGGTCTCGCCCATCTGAATCAGCGAGCCCAGGAGGGCGCGTGAGAGCTCGCTCGCGTGCCCGATGACATCCATGTGCCGATCAAGTCCGACCTCGACATCGTCGCGGCGCGCCAGCGCGGTCGGGAGTTGGCCGCCGGGGCAGGATTTTCCGCGACCGACGTGACGCTGATTGCGACAGCCATTTCGGAGCTGGCCCGCAATATCGTCTCGTACGCGAAGCAGGGCGAAATCGTGCTGCGGCTGGTCGAGAACTCCGGCACGCGCGGCATCATGATCGTGGGACGCGACGCCGGGCCGGGCATCGCCAACCTCGGCGATGCCATGCGTGATGGTTTTTCGACCTCCGGCGGATTGGGCCTGGGCCTGCCGGGCATCAAGCGACTGATGGATCGTTTCGACATCGAGTCCGAGCTGGGACGCGGCACCACCGTGTCCGTCTGCAAGTGGCTGCGATGAACCCTATGGAGTGGGCCGTCGCTATGGCCGCACTGCCGGGCGAGGCGGAGTCTGGCGACCGGCACGTGGCTTGCAAGGTCTCCGCGGGGATGCTGTTCGCGGTCGTGGACGGTCTCGGCCATGGGGGCGAGGCGGCCACCGCAGCGAATGCCGCCATTCACATGCTCGAACGCTACGCTCATGAACCCTTCGACCGGCTGGTCTGGCGCTGCCACACCGCACTGCGATCGACGCGCGGCGCGGTCATGAGTCTCGCGTCGTTCAATCAGAAAGAGCGCCAGCTGTGCTGGCTCGGCGTCGGCAACGTTGCGGGCCTGCTGGTTCGGGCAGACGCCTCGATCCCCGATGAAACGCTGCTCCTGCGCGGCGGCGTGATCGGCGCTCGCCTGCCCCCGCTGCAGCCCGCGATTCTGCCCATCGCCCCCGGCGATGTCCTGGTGCTTGCCACCGACGGCGTCGGCGGCGATTTTGCCGCTTCGGTCAGCGCGAAGGGCCCGTTGCAACCGATTGCCGAGCGCGTGCTGACCCAGCATGCACGGGGCGAAGACGATGCGCTGGTTCTCATGGCGCGTTTCAATGGTGACGCGTGACAGACGAGAACGATTATCTGCAGGCGCTGCGCGACCATCTCGCCGGCGGTGGCGAGGCCACGCTCCAGCGCGCCTATGAAATCGGTCGCCGGGCGCTCGCCTCGGGCGTCGAACTGCTCACGCTCGCTCGCACCCATCATGCCGCACTGGACACGCTGCTGTTGCCGGCCGGCTCGCCACAGGAGAGCGCGCGGACCCTGGCCGGGGCGGCGGCGTTCTTTGCAGAGTGCATTTCGCCGTATGAA
>DASQOO010000218.1:0-8842 GCA_035644435.1 Steroidobacteraceae bacterium
ACGCGGCTTTCCTGGATGCGCGGGTCGAGCCTCGGGTAGTCGTCGTAGTCGGTGAGCACCGCTTGCACCGCATCGGCCGGCGCATCGATCTGTGCCACGAAATCGACGACATAACGATCACCCTGCAGGCCGACGTCGAGCCGCTCGACGTCGAGGGCGCTCGCGACCGGGCTCAGCAGGAGCGCGGCTGCACCCCGGATCAGGGCTTCTTGCCACCCAGCCATTTGTCGAGCTTCCCTTTGAGCTTGTCGGTCAGATCCTGCTTCTTCGCCTCGAGCTGTTTGCTCGCTTCCGCCTTCGCGAGGGCGTCGACATCGGGCCGAATCTTCGGCTCCGCCAGCGTGCCGCTGACGCGCACCGGAATCTCGGCGGCTTTGAGATCCTGCATCTCGCTGCCCGCGCCCTGCTCCGGAATCCGATAGACGGTGGTCTGCAGGCGGTAGTCGACGACCTGCGAATTGAGATCGAGCGTGCCCGCGCCGCTCGCCTTGAGATAGTCCATGTCGATCTGCAGGTCCCGGTTCGACAGCACTCCTTTCTCTACGGTGCCAGTGCCCTTGAGAGTGCGAAACGCCGTGCGCCCAGTGTTGGCTTCCGCCGGTGCCGACTCGCGCTTCCACAGCGCACGAGCGCGCCGCATCTCGTACCACAGGTCCGTGCCTTCGAGCGCGCCATTCGTCAGCTCGAAATCGAGACGTCCATCGAGGGTGCGTAGCAAGGCATCCGAGGTGTTGCCATGCGCGGCAAGCACCGCGGTCGTGGCGCCCGCGCCACTCAAGCGCTTGCTGTTGAAGAGATCGGTGAGAAACGGCTGGAACTGCACTCCGCTCATGTGTTCTTCGATGGAGAGCTTGGCGACGTCGCCACGCGCATCCACCACCACGTTGCCGCGATGCGCGCCGCCGTAGAGCTTGGCCTGCGAGGGATTGAGGCGCACCAGGCCATCCTTCGCGTCCACTACGAACTTCACCGCACTCATGCGAATCCCCGCGAACGTCAGCGCACCGATGGCGACGGTGCCGCGAGCGTTCAAGGCTTTCAGTTGCTTGACCGGCAATTCGAATGGCTTGGCGACGGCTTCCTTCTGAGCGGGCTTCTTCTGCCCGGGTTCCTGGTAGCGATCGAGATCGAGCTGGTCCACGGTCAGGTCGAAGCGGATCGCGTGGTCCTTCAGGTTCTCGATGCCGGCCCGCCCCGTCACGTGAGTGTCGTCCAGCGTGAGCTTCAGGTTCTCGAACGACACACTTTCATCCGTTGCCTTGTAGTCCGCATCGAGGGACATGGAGGACAGGACTTTGGCGTCCCGCGTCCCGGGAGCCTCCTGGCCGAGCTCCTGCAAAAGATCGCGCGGCGAGGTCGCGGGGAGCTTGATTGTTCCATTGAGCCGCGGCTTGTCGACGATCTGTTCACCCTTGAGGCTCCCACTGAGCTCCGCGCCGGCCACGTGCAAGATGAACTTCGGCGCTTCAAGCGTTTGCTGATTCAGATCCGCCGTGAGCGCGGGTACATCGAGCTTGAGCTTGCGCTCCTTGTCACCGGACTTCGCCGGCGCCTGCACGACATCGAGGCTGAAGTCCTTCGCGCCGTAGTGCTTCGCCTTGGTATCGAGCGTCGCCTCGGACTTGAGCTTGACCTGCATCGGCGCACTGCCCTCGCCCTGGTCCACGGTGGTCGAGAGGTCCAGGTCGAACGGCTCGCTGCCGCCGAGGCGCCCGGTCGAGAGGTTCAGCCCCATCAGGCGCCAGTGACTGCCTGCTCCCAGGTCGCGGTAGTCGAGCGCGGCGTTCTTGAGCGTGAGGCCCGCAATGCTGGCGGAACTGCCGGAACTCTCGCCACTGCTGGCTGGCGATGTCTTCGTGAGGTCTTCCCAGTTGGTGTGGCCGTGCTCGTCCTTGACGAGGTTGACGCGCAGGCCCTCGAGGAGGAGTCGACGCACCTCGAAGTGCCCGTGCAGCAGCGGGATCAGTTTGACGCCGACATCCGCCGAGTCCACGGCGACGAACGGACCGGCGCCGAAATTGGTTGGATTTCCCAGTTCCGCGTGGCCGGTCTCGATAGCGAGCCAGGGAAAGACCGAGAGGGAGAGTTTACCGTCGAGCTTGAGCTCGCGCCCGGTGCGATCGCGCACCGCCTTCGCGATGTCATCCTTGTAGTCGTTCGGATCGACGAACGCGACGACGGCGATGGCGCCGAGCACGAACAACACCAGCAAACCGAGAATCGCCCAACCGGCGATCTTCAGGCCCCGCATGCCTCACTCCTCTGTAAGGATTACGCACCGCCCGCGCGATGCGCCATCCATTCTAGCTTGAGGAGTGGACCGCGGAGAGAGTGGAACAGTTCGACGGAGCGGCGCGCGATCCGCGCGCCCGCAACATTAACGATCGCAGAGGCTGATCCCGCCGCTCAGGCTGTTGATCCGCACTTCCGCCTTGCCATCGCCCTGGCGAAAATGCAACTCGCGCCCGGGGCCGTGCTCGCTCTTGGACTGCGATCGCGGCCCGAAGCAGTTCTCGATGTCGCCGGAGAAGGTTTCCACGTCGAACTCGGCATTGATCGGGGACTTGAAGATGAAAGAGAGGTCGCCGGAAATCGTTTCGCTGTCGACGCGCGCATCTCCCACCAGGGCTCCCCGCAACGACAGGTTGCCGGAGGTCGTGCGCAGGCGGGCCCGCGCGATGGTCTCAGCGGACAGATTGAAGTCGCCGCTCACAGTGGTCGCGATCATCTCGCCCGCGATGCGGCTCACCTGCGCATTGCCGCTCACCGTCGTGAGGTTCAGAACGGAAGGCTTGCTCTCGCCACGCAGGACCACATCGCCGCTCACGGTTTTCACTTCCGCCTCTTCTGCGCCGACTTCCGTGGATACCTCACCGGAAACCGCCTGCAGACGTTGCGCACCCGTCACGCCGTGAACATCGATGTCGGCACTGACAGTATTGATGTCGAGCCGGCTGCCCGAGGGAACTCGGATCGAGAGATCGGCGCCGCCGCCGTCGCCCCAATGGGTGGACTTCTTCAGCACCACCTTGATGACCGTGCGCTTCCCTTCGCTCGTGAAATCAAGCCGTTCCACGCCATCGCCCAGGGATCCGGTAACCCGCACCACCTGGCGGTCCCAGCCGCTCACGCTCACGCTGCCGGCGACATTGGAAATATCCACGTCGCCTTTCGGATCGGCCTGCAGTGAGTGGTCGACGTCCTCCTCCGCGAATGCGAGGGACGAGCACAGGAGTGCAGCGACCAGGAAATAGCGTTTGATCATGATGGGGTCCTCGAAGGAATGCTGTCGGCGATCTGGTTGACGTTGGCGAGCAACGTCAACTCGTCGTGATAGGTGTTCAGGAGCAGCTCGCGCAGCAGCGTGTCGTTCGGGGCCAGCTTCAGGGCCGCGTTGAGCTCGCCCAGTGCGCGGCGGATCTCGTTCAAGTTGCGCTCGACCTTCTGCCGTTCGAGCGGAGGCAGCCGGTCCAGGCGCTCGGCGAGCCCGATCATCAAGGTCGCGCGGGCCTGTTCGTATTCGGGGCCGAGCATGGCGTAGCCGCCCAGGCTTGCCTGCCGGACCTGCGGGGCATCGGCCGCACCCGGCGTCGTTGCCGCCGCCGTCGCGGAGTTGGCCGGGGCTGTAGCCTGCGCGGTGAGGGTGTTCGGTGCGCCCGTGTCGGCGCGCTTCATCAGACCAACGGTGAGCAGGGCACCCAGCGCCATGCAGCCCAGCCCGGCGGCGAGCGCGAGCGTCCAGCCCATCTGCACGCCCGGGCGACGTGATGTGACCGGTGCATCGAGTCGGCTGGCAATCTCCGGCCACAGATCGCGCTGCGGCTCGATCGACTGCGGCAGCTGGCCCACTGCCTGCAGCACTTCGTCGCGTTCCTCGCCATTCTGGAGTTCGTCTTTCACGTTGACCTCATGCGCTCAGGCGCTCGCGCAGCAGGCGGCGCGCGCGATGCAGCTGCGCCTTGCAGGTGCCGACTGCGATCCCGAGCATGTTTGCCGCCTCGTCATGCGTGTAACCATAGATTCCGTAAAGCACCAGCACGTGTCGCGCCCCCGTGGGCAGTGATTCGATGGCCGCTTCCACATCGAGGGGCGGCGTCGCATCGTGCAACATCGCAGGCTCGTGCTCCTCGCCGGCCTCGTCCTGCGGCGGCGGCACAACTTCCAGATGCCCTTTCCGACCCCGCGCGAGTGCGGCATTCACCGCGATCCGGTGCAGCCAGGTCCCGAGAGCACTGCGACCCTCGAAGCGGCCAAGGTTGCGCCAGGCACTGATGAAGGTCTCCTGCGTGCAATCCTCGGCGATCGAAGCCTCGCGCGTCAGCCGCAGGCACAAGCCGTATACCTTCCCGGAATACGCCCGGTAGATCTGCTCGAAAGCCGCGCGATCGCCGTCCCGGGCGCGCTCGACCCACTCCTGTTCTGTGTCGATCGCCTGCGGTGGCAGTGTCATTGCGGCGCTCTGGCCCGTCCTCATGCATCGATACTACCAGCCGTGTCACGCCGGGCGCGCCACGCGCAAATTTGAAGGTATCCGACGAGTTAGAGGCGGTTCAGGGGCGGGAGGTTTGAACGGGAAGCCGGCGAATTCAGAGGGGTGCAACACCACTGAAAGCGTCAAAAATAGCGCGCCCTCGCCCGATTGGACGATGCGACGTAACGGGGCGCCTGTGTGTCAGCGCCGCGGTGCCGGCTACCGGCTAGCCCGTTTCGCGCCCGGAGAACCAATTCACCGCGTAGCGGATCAATTGCGGACCGTCCTTGATGCGCAGCTTCTTCTTGATGCGCTGGCGGTGTGACTCGACCGTCTTGACGCTGAGATCGAGCGATTCCGCGATCGCACGCGTGCTGGTGCCCTTGCCGATGAACTGCAGGATCTGCAACTCGCGATTGCTCAGCCGGTCGATGGGATTGAGGGAAACGTAATGACCGCCGGCGGTGAAGCGATCCACCAGGATCTTGTTCACCGCCTCGCTCACGTAGACGCCGCCATCCAGCACCTTGCGCAGTGCGACCAGGAATTGCTCGCTGGCAGCCTGCTTCATGATGTAGCCATTCGCGCCCGAGCTGAGGATGCGCTCGGCGTAGATGGTCTCGTCGTGCATCGACAGCACCAGGATCGGCAGGCGCGGATGCTGGGCGCGGGCATCGGTCACGAGGTCGATGCCGTCGCCCTGCTTGAGCGAGATGTCGACGATGACGACGTCCGGATGCAGCTCGCGAATCGCACTGCGTGCTTCCTTTACGGTCTCCGCTTCGCCGCAGACGACGAGATCGTCTTCCTGGTCGATCAAGCGGCGCAGTCCCTGCCGCACGATCGGATGATCGTCGACGATCAGCACACGTCGCCCTCTCTTCTTCGTCGCCGGCGCGGGATATTTCATCGTCGGCTGGGTCATCATCTGCTCCTGCTCCTTTGAGTCTATGAACGTGCCGCGCTGCTTTCCGGAGTCGGCGGCTGCCGGCACCTGCACACGACCTGCAAGCCTCCACCTTCCACCGGCTCGAGTACCACCGAACCGGACAATATGCTGGCGCGGTAATGCATGATCTTGAGGCCCATGCCGCGGCTCAGCTGCGCATCGCTCGCGAGGCCGCTGCCGTTGTCGCGCACCGTCAGCGTCACCGTGTCGGTCGTGACGTGCAGATCGATCAAGATCTGGCCGGCGCGTCCGTGCTTGACGGCGTTGTTCACCGCTTCCTGCGCGATGCGAAACAGGTGATCGCAAGCCGCGGCATCCAGCGTGAGCTGCGGCCACACCTTGCCGCGAAAGCGCACGGTGACGCCGTACATGTCGGTCGCCCGGCTCGCGAGTGCGCGCAGTGCCGAGGACAAGCCGCCCCGCTCAACGCTCACTGGCGAGACGCCTCGCGCCAAAGCGCGCGCGCCGTCGATCGCGGAGTTCACGAGCGTCACGATCTCTTCCGCGTCACCGGCCGCCGGCGGATGCTCGCGCCGCAACCGACCGACCAGGCCGCTCAGCATCAGCGCCACGCCGGTGAGCTCCTGGCCGAGACCGTCGTGCAGATCGCTGCCGATGCGGCGCTGCTCGCGATTCGCGATATCGATGATCTCGCGTTCGAGCTCACGCCGTTGCGTGACGTCTTCCAGCACCACCAGCCGGTGCGCTTCGCCACCGATCGCGATTGGAGTGATGACGCAGCCGGCGGTAAAGGAGGTTCCATCGCGATGCATGCAATCGATGTCGCGCGCGCAGAACTCCGCTTCTGCCAGTTGCCGGTCGATCTCGGCCTTGGCCTCCTGGTACTGCGTCTCGCTATAGCGAGTGAGCAGGCGCGCGGGGCGGCCGATCAGCTCGCGCGGCTGATAACCTGAGAGACGCTGGACGGCGCCATTCGCCAGGCGCACGACGCTTGCTGAATCGAGCACCAACACGCCTTCGCGCATCGCATCGAGGATGCGCGCCTGGATCTTGAGGGCTTCCTCGCCCCGGCGTCGCACCGTGACCTCGGTGCTCGAGACCGTGAGGCCGGTAGGCTGGCCTTCGTGCAGCACGAGACCGACACGGTTCTCGAACCAATGCGCTTCGCCGGCGATCACGTGGCGCGATTCGTAGACCTGCGCGCGGCGTGTGGCCAGGGCACGGGCGTGAACCGCCCGCACCGGTTCGCGTTCGTCCTCCGGGAGCAACTCGAGGATCGAGCGCCCGACCAGTTGCTGGGGTTCGTGGCCCAGCATGGGCCGATTCGCGAACTGGACTCGCATTTCGAGGTCGGTCAGCAGCAGCAGGTCCGGCACACTCTCAGTTACCGCACGCAGTTGCTCGGTGCTGGCCACCAGGTGCTGTTCGGCGCGCTTGCGTGCATCGATGTCGGTCGAAGTGCCGATGATCCGGCGCGGCCGCCCAGTCGCGTCACGCTCGACGATGCGGCCGCGGTCGACCATCCAGCGCCAGCTCCCATTGGCACACAGCACGCGATACTCGAGCTCCAATCTGTCATCGCTCCCTGCCAGGTGTTCCTTGAGGCGCGTTTCGATGTATGTCAGATCCTCGGGATGGATACGCTTGGCCCATGGATAGGCTTCCGCGTACCACTCCTGCGGCGACCAACCGGTCATTTCGAACCATTGGGCGCTGCGCTTGGCGCTTTGCTGCGTGAGGTCGTAGTCCCAATACGCGATGTTGCCGCCCCACAGCACGGTTTCGAAACGCAGTTCGCTGTCGCGCACCTGCTGCTCGAGTGTCTTCTGGTCGGTGAGGTCCCGCGCGCTCAGCAGCAGGCCGCGAACTTCAGGTTGATCCAGCAAATTGGTGAGCCTGCAGTCGAACCAGAGATCGCGACCGTCGCGCGCGACGAGTCGGAGTTCGCAACCGGCTGCCGCTGAAGCTTCACCGCGCAACAGTAGCTGCAGGTGTTCGCGAAACCTGGGCTGATCGTCCTTGGCAATCGAGCCGAGCAGCTCGCCATGAATGAGTTCCCCGGGCGCATAGCCGAGGAGCGGTTGTACGAGCCGATTGCAGTGGAGGATCGTGCCGTCGGGATTCAACAGCAGAGTCAGGACGGGAGATTGATCGACGATCGCGCGCAACAGCGGGCCTGCGGATGGCGCATCCCTCGCGACATTCGGCGCGGCATACAGATCTACGAGTAACTCTCGCGGCACGCTCACGACACCACCGTTCCTGGCGGCACTCCGGGTGACAGCATATAGAGAATCGCGTGATTACGCCCTGCCTCCCAGGTGTCAAATATGAGTGGCGATGTGAAAGGAACGTCAACATCCTCTATGCTTTCGCCGCCGCTGAGCGCGGTAATTCACAAGCGGAGATTCATCATGCGAATCGCGAGTGTGCTGCGAATAGCGAGCGTCAGCGCAATGCTGCTGATGGCGGCCGCGGTCTACGCGGAAAAGCCGGCCGATTCAATCATCGCCATCGTCGGCGCAACTGTCATATTGCCGGAGCGGGATCCTGCAAACGCAGTGGCGGCCGATCAGACCATCGTCATCTCGGGCTCACGCATCAAGACCTTGGGTGCAGCCGGCAAGACTCGCGTGCCACGCGGCGCCACAGTCATCGACGGGCGCGGCAAGTGGGTGATCCCGGGCCTGATCGACGCCCATGTGCATTTCTTCCAGTCGGGCAACCTCTACACGCGTCCCGATGGCGCGGACTTCAATCGCTACCGTCCGTACGCAGAGGAAGTGGCGCGCAACAAGGCGCGCCTTCCCGCCACCTTCAAGGTCTGGCTCGCGAGCGGCGTCACGGGAGTTGTCGATATCGGCGGACCGTTCTGGAATTTCGACGTGCGCGAGCTGGCTGAACACACGCTAGCGGCGCCGCGGGTAAGCGTGGCTGGCCCGCTGATCTCGATGCTAGATCGCCCGCAACTCGATCTCGGCGATCCACCGATCATTCGCATCGACAACCCAGACGAGGCTCGCAGACTCGTGGCGCGCGAGCTCGAGCGCAAGCCCGACTACATCAAGGTCTGGTTCATTCACCGGCCCACCGACGACCTGGCCGCCCAGACCGCGATCGTGCGCGCGACTGCCGACGCAGCGCACGCCGCGAACGTGCCGCTCGCCGTTCATGCGACAGAACTCGAGACCGCGAAGGCAGCCTTGCAGGCGGGCGCGGACTACCTCGTGCACTCGGTGTTCGATCAACCGGTGGACGATGAATTCGTCGCGTTGATCAAGGAGCGCCATGCACTTTACTGTCCCACCCTATTCGTGGCCGCAGGCTACGGCTACGCGCTGAGCAACACCTGGACCGCGACCCCGGAAGAGGAGCGCCTCGCCGATCCGCAAATCCTGGCGTCGATGCACGATCTCGATCGGATCCCCAAAGACATGATCCCGGAGCGCGTGGCGAAGCTC
>DASQOO010000219.1:0-16454 GCA_035644435.1 Steroidobacteraceae bacterium
CAGTTCGAGGCGCCGGGCGATTTCGCACAGGCCTATGTGATCGCCCACGAAGTCGGCCACCACGTTCAGAATCTCCTCGGCACCTCCGAGAAGGTGCGCGCCCAGCAGGAACGCGGTTCCGAAGCCCAGGCCAATGCACTATCGGTGCGTCTCGAGTTGCAGGCGGATTGCTATGCCGGGGTCTGGGCCAATCACGCCGACAGGGCGCGGCACATCCTGGAGTCGGGCGACGTCGAGGAAGCGCTGGGCGCGGCGGCGGCGGTCGGCGATGACACGATCCAGAAGCGCGCACGCGGCTACGTGGTCCCGGATTCCTTCACGCACGGCTCGGCTGAGCAGCGCACGCACTGGTTTCAGAACGGCCTGCAAAGCGGTGCGCTGGAGAGCTGCGACACCTTTGGAGGCTGATTTCGGGGGGTCCCCTTCACGCCCTCTTGACCGAGTACGGGCCCGGCTGCGGCCACAAATTGTTGTCGCAGCTGTTAGCTACGGATCAATCAAGACGCTATTGTCGACAGTTTTGACGTCAATTGTCAGGGCGCGTGTTCGCCTCGAAGTAACAGCTCATCGACCTCGGACTCGGCGGCAATCCAGTCCTCGAGCTCGAAGCCGGCTGCGAACCTGCGCCTTTCGGCACGGTAGTAGGCGGCGGTCGCGATCATCGCCTGGCGGTCGCTGAACGTGATGCGCGTCAATTCAGCGGATGCGGGCGCATCGCGCATTGACTTGACCGGTTGCGGGTCGGGTGACGCAGCCGTTGGCGTCTTGCGACGCGCCCGTGCTGGCTTGACCGAGGCTGAAGTCTGGTTGGGATTGCGTGACTCTGGCATGGCTGGATCCTCCTGCCATCAATGATCGACATCGAAGGCGTAGGTATACCGCTGCGCGCGGTGCATCAGCCAGACGAAGTTCATCGCCGGCAGATCACTCGAATCTTGTCGGCGATCGAGCGGATAAGGGACCATGGTTCATCCCTGCACTGAACTGGATCAAATGTGCTCAGCCTGCGTGCGGTATGTCGTAGCTTTCGCGAGGGTGAACGCCTGCATCGGGTCCTGGATCGGGCCGAAGCCGACATCCGGGACGGTGAATTCGTGGTCATCGCCGGCCGCAGCGGTTCGGGCAAGTCCACGCTCCTCAACCTGATCAGCGGCATCGACAGCCCGGACTCCGGCACCATCCAGTTCGACGAGGCCGCCATTTCGCAGCTCGTCGAACCCGAGCGTACGCGCTTCCGGCGTCGCAACATCGGATTCGTCTACCAGTTCTTCAACCTGATCCCGACGCTCAACGTCGAAGAGAACGTGCGTCTCGTGCTCGAGCTCGATGGCGTGCGTGGGGCCCGCGCGCGTCGCCACGCGCAGGAGCTCCTCGAGCAGGTGGGTCTCGCATCCAGGTCCGCCAGCAGCGTCGACGTATTGTCGGGTGGCGAGCAGCAACGCGTTGCCATTGCGCGCGCGCTGGCACACCAGCCGCGCCTGCTGCTCGCGGATGAGCCCAGCGGCAATCTCGACGAGGAGAACGCGCGCCAGGTGCAGGATCTGCTGTGCGGGCTCGTGCGCAGCCGGGGCTCGACACTGATCCTGGCGACGCACGCCGAAGTGCCGCGCCGCCTTGCCGATCGTGTGCTCGAGCTCAAGGACGGTCAGCTTCACGAGATCCCAGCTTGAGCCCGATGCTCTGGCGCGCTTCCGCACGGCATCTGCTGCGCCATCCCGCGCAACTCTGGCTCGCAGTGCTCGGGTTGGCATTGGGCGTCGCCACCGTCACGGCCATCGATCTCGCGTCCAGCAGCTCGCAGCGCGCATTGCAGCTATCGGTCGAGGCGGTGAACGGCCGCGCCACGCATCAGATCGTCGGCTCTCCCTCGGGACTCGACGAGTCGCTATACACCGGGCTGCGAACCCGTGATCTCGAGGTCGATCTCGCGCCGGTGGTCGAAGGCTACGCGCAGGTATCCGGACAGAGTGTCCTGATCCTGGGCGTCGACGTCCTCGCCGATTCGCGCGTGCGCGAATTCAGCGCGCTGCCCGGTGGCGCGAGCCTTCAATCCCTGCGCCGGTGGATGAACGAGCCCGGTATGGCGCTCGCCTCACAGCCCACGGCGGCGGCACTTGGTTTGAAGGCTGGTGCATCGTTTCGCGTCGATGTCGCTGGCATCGAACGCGAGGGTCGCCTCTACGACACCATCGACGCTCGACCGGGCCTCGACAACGTCCTGGTCGTCGACATCGCCACTGCGCAGGAATGGTTCGGGGCGATTGGCCGGCTGTCGCGAATCGACGTGCGGGTTGCAGACGGCAAAATGGGCGCCCGCGAGCTGCGGGCGCTCACTGCGCGCCTCCCGCCCGGGACGCAGTTCACGACGAGCGCACAGCACAGCAGCGAGTTGGCGGGCATGACGGCCGCATTCACGACCAACTTGCAGGCGCTGAGCCTCCTCGCACTCCTGGTGAGTGCGTTCCTGATCTTCAACAGCGTCAGCTTTACCGTCGTGCAGCGACGCGAACTCCTGAGCACGTTGCGGGCACTCGGTGTCACTCGCGGCGAAGTCCTGACACTCATCGTCATCGAGGCCGCGTTGCTCGGAGTTGCCGGTGCCGCATTGGGCGCAGCGCTCGGTGTCGAACTCGCACGCGCACTTCTGGTCCTGATTTCGAACACGATCAACGATCTGTATTTCGTGATGTCGGTCCGGGACGTTTCGGTCGCGCCGCGTTCGATCGCCATCGCGATCGCGCTCGGCTGCATCGTTTCCGTTCTCGCTGCGCTCGCGCCGGCCGCAGAGGCAGCGGCTTCGCCGCCCAACCTGGGATGGCGTCGCTCAGTGCTCGAGGCGCGGGCATCGCGAGGAACGACCCTACTGGCGCTGATGAGCGGCGTCCTTCTGGTCGCGGGGAGCCTGCTCGCGTTCCTGCCCAGCCGGAGTCTGCTCGCGGGCTTTGCGGCGATGCTGTTGCTGCTGCTGAGCGTGGCGTTCCTGGCACCCGCATTGCTGCGCGCCGCGGGCACGGTTTCCGCCCGGCTCGCGGATCGCCTCAGCGCCACCTTGCGGCTCGGCCTGGCAGATGCGGCACGCTCGCTGAGTCGCACCGCGATCGCTGTCGCGGCGCTGGGCGTAGCGATCAGCGCGACGCTCGGCATCGCCATCATGGTGTCGAGCTTCCGGCACTCGCTCGATCAATGGCTGACGCGAACCCTGCGTGCCGATGTCTACGTCACCGCACCAGGACCCGGCTTCGCGCGTCCCGAACGGGCGATCGGTCACTCCGCGCTCGCGCAGCTACTCGCCGTGCCGGGGATCGCAGAGCACAGCGCCGGCCGCCGCGTGAGCGTCGATTCGGAGTACGGTCCGATTCTGCTCGATGCCCTGGAGCCGGCGACCCACAGCTTCGAAGCCATCACGCTGCCGAGCGGAAATCGCGCAGACGCGTGGGCCGCGTTCACGAGTGGCGCGCTGCTCGTGTCGGAGTCCTTCGCCTACCATCACCGCGTGAGCGTCGGTGATTCACTGGCGCTGCAAACACCGGACGGCCCGCGCCCGTTTGTCGTTGCAGGCGTGTACCGCGAATACGGCAGCGATCGCGGCACCGTGCTGATGCACCGCGCGCAGTATCGCGAGATCTGGCACGACGAGGCCGTCACCTCGCTGGGCCTGTATCTCGTGCCAGGACATTCCGACCATGAGCTGATCGCTGCGCTTCGCAGCGCCACCGCCGACCAGCAAGCGCTCCTCATCCGCTCCAACCGCGAGCTGCGTGCCCTGTCGCTGGATATTTTCGAACGCACCTTCGCGATCACGAGCGTGCTCTACTGGCTCGCCGCCGTCGTGGCGGCGGTTGGCCTGTTCGCTGCGCTGCTCGCGCACGGCATCGAACGCACGCGCCAGACGGCGCTCCTTCGCGCTCTCGGCCTGACGCCGCGCGGCGCGGCTGCTTTCACATGCGCTCAGGGGTTGTTGCTCGGAATCGTCGCGGCCGTCGCGGCAATTCCCGCCGGACTGCTCACCGCCGCGGTGTTGGTACTCGTGATCAATCGTCGCGCTTTCGGCTGGCATATCGACCTGCACGTGAGCAGCGGGCCGATCGTCAATGCACTGCTGATCGGGATTCTCGCGGCGCTCCTTGCCTGCATCTTCCCGGCGTTGCGCGCCGCGCGGCCGCAAGTTGCGGTGGCCTTGCGCGAGGAATGATGCGCACGTTCGTCTCCGCGACCGTCGCGCTGCTGATCGTGGCGTGTTCGCCCGCGCCCGATCGAACCGCACCTGCGCCCCCACCATCCGCGCTGCGTCTCCAAGCTGCGCTCGAGCCGGGTGCTGCCAATCCGTTTAAACGCGCCCTCTCGCCGCGGCCGTTCGTCTTTCCCGTGGACCACGCCCCGCACCCCGAGTTTCGCCATGAGTGGTGGTACCTCACCGGGCATCTCGACGCTGCGAGCGGCCAACGCTTCGGCTTCGAGGTCACGTTCTTTCGCCTCGCGCTGCAACCCGCTTCGCAGCCGCTCCCGGGCGAATCGCACTGGCGCACTTCACAGCTCTACGCGGCTCACTTCGCGCTGACCGATCCGGAACGGCGCATCTTCCATTCGACGCAACGCTTCGCACGCGACGCGTTGGAGCTCGCGGGTGCGCGAGGTTCGCCGTTGCGTATCTGGCTGGACGACTGGTCGCTCACCATGCCCGAGGATTCTCGCCAAGCCTGGCACCTCGCCGCCCATGACGGCGCCTATCGGCTCGAGCTCGACCTGCGGCCCCAGAGCCAGCCGATCCCGAACGGCGATCAGGGTTTGAGTCATAAATCGGCGAGCGCCGACGCCGCGAGCTACTACTACTCGATCCCACGTCTCTTGGTCACTGGGCAGCTGGTGCGCGATGGCGCGCCGCTGCGGATCACGGGCAGCGCCTGGCTCGATCGCGAGTGGGGAAGCGATGCTCTCGCCGCCGATGAAGTCGGGTGGGACTGGTTCGCGTTGCAGCTCGAGGACGGCAGCTCGCTCATGTTCTATGCCTTGCGACGCAAGGACGGTACGCGCGATGCGGCGAGCTCGGGCACCTTCGTCGATTCGTCCGGGGAGCAGCGCGCTCTGCGGGACGCCGCTGTAAAGATTTCCGCGCAGCGGCAATGGCGCAGCCCACGCGGCGGCGTCTACCCCCTCGATTGGCGCTTGCAGGTCGCGTCCCTGGGACTCGATGTGAGGTTGCGCCCCATCCTCGATGACCAGGAGCTCGACACGACGCCGCCCTACTGGGAGGGCGCGGTGGACATCGTCGGCAGCCGCGACGGCAAGCCGCTCCGTGGGCGCGGTTATGTCGAACTGACGGGTTACGCAAACACCGTGGCCGATGCCAGAATACGTGCCCGGCGGGACTCCGCCGCTGCCAACGCGGGAGATGCACATGAAATACCGGACAATCGGATTGCTGACGATCAGCGCGATCCTCGGGCTGGCAGCTTGCGAGAAGGAAGGCCCCGCTGAGCGCGCAGGAAAGGAAATCGACCAGGCGGCCGAGCAGGCACAAGACGCCGTCAACGACGCCAGCAAACAAGTGCAAGGCGCTGCCAAGGACGTTCAGGACGCCGCGACAGAGGCTGGCCAGGAGGTCAAGAAGGCGACCGAAGAAGCCAGGCAGGACGCCAAGAAAGAGATGGACAAGTGACAGCAGCGACTCCGCGCGACTCGAGGAGCGTTCGATGCGCCAGCGCCTGAAACTGTCTGCGGCACTCGCGTCGCTCCTCATCTGCACATCACTCGCTACGCCGGCGGCCCCATCCAAAACCGAGACCACCATGCGCCAGTACCGCCTCGAAAAAGCCGACAAGGGCTATCGGCTCGTGCAACAGCAAGCCGCTGTACCGAAACCCGGCACGCGCGAAGTGTTGGTGCACGTGCGCGCCACAGCGCTCAATCGGCGCGATCTGTACGTGCTCGCCGGCCAATACGGACCCGGCGACCTCACCGGCAAGGTGCCGCTGTCGGATGGCGCCGGCGAAGTCGCGGCGATCGGCGCGCAAGTGAGTCGCGTGAAAGTGGGGGACCGTGTGGCCGCGATCTTTTTTCAGCGCTGGCTGGCGGGAAAACCCGACGCTGCCTCCGTCGGCTCGGCGCTCGGAGGTGCGATCGACGGCATGCTCTCCGAGTACGTGGTGCTGAATGAAGATGGGCTGGTGCGCATTCCCGACCACCTGAGCTTCGAAGAGGCAGCGACGCTTCCGTGTGCCGGCGTGACTGCGTGGAACGGACTCTTCACGCGCGGCAACCTCCAGCCGGGTGACTATGTGCTGCTCGAAGGAACCGGCGGCGTTTCGATCTTCGGACTGCAATTCGCGGTGGCCGCAGGCGCCAAGCCGATCATCACCAGCAGCAGCGACGCGAAGCTCGAGCACGCGAAAAAGCTCGGCGCCTGGCAGACGATCAACTACAAGTCGACTGCCGACTGGGACCAGGCTGTCATGAAACTCACCGAAGGCCACGGCGCCGACCAGGTGCTGGAAGTCGGCGGAGAGCAGACGATTCCCAAGGCTCTCGGCAGCACCGCGTCGGGCGGTCACATCGCACTCATCGGCGGTCTGTCGGGATGGAATGGACAACTGCCGGCGGGACTGCTGGCGATCCGAAGCATACGGACCAGCGGCATCTACGTCGGCTCGCGCGCCGATTTCGAAGCGATGAACGCCTTCATCGCCGAGCATCAGCTGAAACCCGTCATCGACAAGGAGTTCAAGTTCGCCGACGCGCCCGCGGCATTCGCCTACATGGATTCCGCGACCCTGTTCGGCAAGGTCGTCATCCGGATGCCCTGATCTCAGGATTCTGGATCGGGAAGCGAACTCCAAATGCGTGCCTTACTCATGGGGGTGCTGTGCTGCACGGCTTGTCTGTGTGGGCCAGTACTCGGCGCCGACGTGCCCGTTGATGAGATCCAGGCGCTCGATGCCTCGGGTTCGGAACCGTCGATCGATGTCGTCACGAGCGGCTCGCTCGACTCCCGCTTCGGACCCTACGACTACCGCGAGTTGCGTCGTCATGGAGGCGCGTTCTGGCTCCGACTGCGCCTGGCCGACAGCTCGCCCGCGAGTGGTGCGCCCAGCCTGATCATCCACAAGGGCCGACATCTGCGGGTGCAGGTGTTTGCGAGGGCGGGAGGCACCACGGTGCCCCTGAGCCAGGCGACCGAGCTGCCCGCGTTCCGTGCGGTGCATGAAGCGGTGTTCCTGCTGCCACCCGCAATGACGGCCGGGCAAGCGCTGTATGCGCGCGTCGAGCCGATCGGCAACGGTTCGGAAGTGCTGAGTTTCTTCACCTCCACGCTGCAGGCAGCCCTGGCGCGAGGTGCCGAACACACGCGCATGATCGCACTCGCCTTCGGCGCGCTCATGGCACTCTCGCTCGCGGCGTTGCTGATCTGGTTCGTGCTGTCGGATCGGCTCTTCATCCTGTACGCGACGCTCTTTTTCCTGCAGGCGTTGTACGTGGCGTACCTGTCGGGCCAGGGATTCGACTGGCCACTGCTTTCGCTTGCCACGCCGCTCGCTTCGTATGCCTGGAATGTGCCGGTGGCCCTGAGCGGCGCCGTCGCGTGCCTGTTCGTGCGCGAGATTGCCGACCTCAAGCGCTTCTCGCCACGCGTGTATGCGATCTTCGGCTGGCTCGCCGTCACCTTCGTGCTGCTGTCATTCGCCAACCTCGCTCGTCTCATCGGTCTCGGCGGGCTGGTTTCCGCGATCGGCAATCTCATCTTCCTGGGCACTGCGATCTTCACGCTCGTCGTCGCGTTCCTCGCGTGGCGACGCGGCAGCCGGGCAGCCGGGTGGTTCCTCGTCGCATGGGGCCTGCTCGAGACAGCGACGATCGCTACCGCTACCCGCCTGCTGTTCGCCGACGGCGAACGCGCCGCGGGGCTGCTGTACTACGGCTTGCCGCTGTCCATGGTCATGGCCGCGATCTTTGTCGCACTCGGAGTCGCCGACCGGCTGCGCGAGCAGCGCGTCGCACTCTCCGATGCGGAGCGCCGCGCGCAGACCGATCCACTCACGGGCGTGCTGAACCGCCGTTCGATCGTCGAACGCCTCCATGCAGCTTGCTCGCGCGCACGCGCGCGCGGCCTGCCGATCACGCTGCTGTTCATCGACCTGGATCATTTCAAGGAAATCAACGATACCCGAGGGCACGCGGCGGGCGATGCCTGTCTCGCGGCGATCATCGCTCCGATGCAGGCAGAACTGCGTCAGTCGGATGTCATCGGACGCTATGGTGGCGAGGAATTCGTAGTCATCCTCAGCAGCGCCGATGCCGCGGCGGCGCTTCCCATCGCACAGCGAATCCTCGAGCGTGTCGCCAGCGTGCAGGTCGCGGGCTTCGGCGAACCGATAAGTCTCACCTGCAGCATCGGCGTCGCCGCGAGTGACACGCTCGGTGTCTGGGGCGAGCGCCTCATCGCGAGCGCGGACGCCGCGGTCTACGCGGCCAAGCGCTCGGGTCGCAACCGCGTGCAGGTAGCCGTGCCGCTGGCCGCGTAAAGCGATAGCTACGGGGCGCCCGCGACAGGGCTCGCACCTCGGCAAGCAACGGGCAGGTATTTCGGTGGCACATCGCTGTACTGGCCATGGTCTTCGAAGATCGCCTCGTATCCGGCAGGCGGAGTGCTGTAGCCGCAGGCCCATCCGAGGTCGCCTTTCTCGTTCACGGCCGGCACGAGCACCAGAACATGATTCTGCAGCGCCGGGTTGGCAGCGCCGCCGTACGTAATGACCACGGCACCCGACTGAACCTCGATGAGCTTCACGTAGGTGCCCTGCGTCGGCAGCCCTTGCGCGAGCGACTGGGAATTGATCTTGTTGAAGTCGCTGGTACCCGCCGCTCGCGCCTCTGCCACAGCCGCCTTGTAGCCCGCGGCGAGATTGAGCCCTTCGGTGACCTGTGAGCGGATCGTGTAATCCTGGTAGGCCGGTATCGCGATCGCCGCAAGGACTCCGATCATCGCGATCATCACCAGCGGACCTGCGCCCGCGCCGGCGACGCCCAAGCGCGGGACAATGGCCGCCAGCAGCCAGGCAAAGAAATTTCGTCGTGGATGTGACGCTGCGCCGCCGCTGGACGCCGCCGTAACCTCAGCCATGCGCTTCGTCAGCCACGGGTAGTCGCTGATCAGTTCGTGAAACGACATCCAGAACGAGCCCGACGCGCCGCTTTGCGCGATATAGCTGCTGACATTCGTACTCGGCAGTCTCGAGCCGGCAGTCGCTATGGCCAACAGACCGGTTTGCGCACCGCCCGGGGAAGTGCAAGCGAGACCATGCCGGTCGCATGTGTACTCCTGCGCACGCCGATAACCAGCACCCAACAGCGGCAGAAAAGTCGCCGGCAACAGCACGGCATGCCACTGCAGGTGTTTGCGCTTTAGATGTCCGAGCTCGTGACCGATGTAGAACGCGAGCGCATCAGTGCGGTCTTTCAGGGCATCGAGCACCTCGGCGTACAGCACGACGAAGCTGCGCCCGAAGAAACGGGTCGCCAGCGCGTTGAAGACGTTCATGCGCAGGACGTAGCACTCGGGTATCGAATCGAGTTGCAGCTTCTGGCACCCGTCGTGGAGCGCGGCGGACAAGTCGGGGTATTGCTCCGGAGACACTCGCACGCCGGTGCCTTTGAGATGCGATATGAAACCGGACTGTGCAAAGACGTAGACCAGCCCGAACAAGGCGACGTACAGCAGCACGAGACCCTTGGTGAACCAGAGAATCGCGGCCCATGCGGCCAGCGAGATCAGCAGTGCAATGATCTTGAGGACGTTCTCGTTCTTGTAGACCAGGTTCATGCAACTCTCCCTTTTGTTAGATTCGGTCTACGCGCAGTGACCAGCGCGCCGGCGGATATTCTCATGTCACGCCGACCGGTTTCGACCACCGCGCGCCGTCGCCTGCGGGCTCGTCAATTCCGCGTCAAGGCTGACGCTCCTGGCGAAGGGCAATTGTGAGATGATCTCGCGCCCCGCAAGCTTGCACTCCAACACACCCAGCGGATGAGTGTACGGTTCCTGATTCTCGGCCTGGATGAGCCGCTGCGACGGCAGGTCAAGGGTGACCTGCAGATCGCTTATCCCAGTGCCGAAGTGGAAATGGCGCCGCTCCCGGAAGATTCCTCGCGCAACGCCGAGTTCGCTGCGTACACCGCGCTCTTCATCGGTTATGAGCACGGGCGTGAAGACGCGGACGGAAAACTCATTGGGCCCGATACCTTGCTGCGTGAGTTCAGGGGCTGCGGCGCGCCGCTCCTGGTCCTCGCGCGCGGCGGCAACGAGATGACCGCGGTCGACGCGCTGCGCGCCGGAGCGGCCGACTACCTACCGGTGCGGCTCATTTCCCCGCCGCTGCTTGCCGCACGCGTGAAAGCCGCGTTGCAGAACCAGGGCTCGCCTCCAGTCGAGCGACGCCGCGCGCAGTTGCGCCGCACGGCGGTGCCGAGCGAATTGCCGACCTCGATTTCGGGATATCACGTGCAGCAGACGCTGGCGCGTTCAGATCGCTCGGCGGTATATCTCGCCCGCAGCGACGAGCTCGGCTTCAACGTTGCCCTCAAGGTCTTGAGACGAGCCGCAGATACCGCGAATGCGGAAAGCGATGAGTTACGTTTCGCGCGCGAGTACAAGATCATTTCCCAGATCCGCCACCGCGCCATCGTCGATGTGTACGACTTCGGTTCCGCCGCCGACGGCCTGAGCTACATCGCGACGGAATACTTTCCCGCGGGCGACCTCAAGACCCGGCTGCAGAACCCGATGTCGATGGATGAAGCGCTCGACTACGCCCGGCAGATCGCCGAAGCGCTGCGTGTGATTCACGTCGCCGGTGTCCTGCACCGCGACCTCAAGCCCGCGAATGTCATGCTGCGCACCGACAACTCACTGGTGCTGATCGACTTCGGCCTGGCCAAGGAACTCACCGGTGACAAGGCGCTCACCGGCGCGGGCGAAATCCGCGGCTCGCCGTACTACATGAGTCCCGAGCAGGCGGAAGGGCGTCCGGTCGATGAGCGTTCTGATCTGTATTCGCTCGGCGTGATCTTCTACGAGCTGCTCACCGGCACGCGTCCCTTCCAGGGTCGCACCGTCTTCGACATCCTTGCCCAGCATCAGCACGCGCCGGTGCCGCAATTGAGCGGCGCCTCGAGCCGGTTGCAATCCATGATCGAGCGGCTGCTCGCGAAGAGCCCTGCACAGCGATACCAGAGCGCCACCGACTTCATGACCGCGCTGCGCTCCTGACCGCGCTGCGCTCCTGAGAATCAGCTCGCGAGTCGTGTCACATGCGCGCGGTGCTGCGCCGTGAGCTGCGCGCTGTTGACTTGCGCGACCGCGTTCGCCACCGCGTTCCTGTAGCAACCGCTCGCCTTGGTGCGCAGTTCGCTGAACGGCCCGACGAATTCGTTGCAGACTTCAAAGGCCGCGAGCTGAATTCGCTTGTAGAGCACTTTCGCTCCAACAGACTTCGACAGGTCGAGCTCGGAGTAGCTCACCGTGATGCCGCGGACAGCTTCGGCAGAGGCTGCAAGCGCGTTCGTAGAAACAATTCCCAGCGTGAGTGCGGCGAGGCTGCCAAACACAATCCCGCGCACGCCGCCATTTGACCGAGTCGCTGTAAACTTCATCGTTACTCCTGAAAAAGTAGGCTTGGATCTCCAACCATCGCGTGGCGAAGGATAGAGATCCCGGTGCGCCGGCAAATCGGGCGGCCTCCCTAATTTGGGCCCGTAACGCCCCTAACTTGGTGTTCCGCGAGCGGCGCAAACCGACGTGAACCACGTCACTGTCGCAAACTGGCAAAAGTTTGAACTGCTTCAGCTTCCAGCCCCCAAAAGCTGACCCGCGTTCACATCCCCCGCGCGGACTATTGTCAAAGATAGCGCCCACTTGCCCTCAGGCTTGGCTGCGTAGTGCGGCCGGCTGAAGGCTGAGCGGCGCACGTGAATATGGGGAGCCGCTGCAGGGATGCGGCAACCCGTGGCCACGGCCGCAGAGTCGTTACTCGAGGTACGCAACAAATGCGGATTCTGAAGCTCGGAAAATACAAAGGCCTGGTCGCGGTGCTGGCGCTCTTCCTCGTCGGCTCCGCGGCGATGCTCGTGACCAACTACCAGTTCGCGGTACGCGCGGCGGAAAGTCTCACGGCGATTCGTGGCATCAGCGCCCAGCAGCTGCAGCCGCAGGTCATCGCCGCATCCGCGCAACTGTTGCGCGCCGACCTCGGCAATCGTCGCTATCTCGGTCGCGCACTGACCGACCTGAAGTCGACGGTCCGGTCTTTTGATGAGGCGCTGGCGGGTCTCGACCGCAGCGCCACTGCCTCGGCGGGACGCGCCGGCCCGTTCGAATTCGCGCCACTCGCTTCCGCGCCCAGCCAGCGCAGTCTCCAGGAGCTGCGCCAGGTCTGGGGCGACTATCGCGAGCGGCTCAAGCCGATCATCGATTTCACCGGCAATCCGTACGTGGAGACCGCGGATCGTGGTACGCAGCTGAGCGCGCCCGGCCTCAAGCTCAACAGTCAGCTGGATGAAGCCGTCCGCTTCGGCGTCGCCCGGCACGGTGAGATCGCGAAGCTCGTGGCGAGTCTGTCGGCCAACGTCGAATCCGAAACCCAGACGCGCGCCTCGCAGCTGCGCATGTATCTCGTCGCCGGCATGGCCGGCGCGGTGCTGCTGTTCGTCGTCGCCTTCGGCCTGCTGGGCAAGGCCGCCGCCCGCGAGCGCTCCATCGTCAAGGCCAAGAAGGAAACCGACGACATCCTGCATACCGTCAACCAGGGTCTGTTCCTGCTCGACAAGAATCTCGACATCGGCTCGGAGCGCTCCGAGGCGCTCGAGCGCATCTTCCATCGCACCGACTTCGACAAGATGAGCTTCGAGCGGCTGCTGCGCGGCATCGTGCCGGACAAGACGCTCGAGACCGCGCTCGAGTACGTGAAGCT
Source organism: Steroidobacteraceae bacterium (assembly GCA_035644435.1). Taxonomy (GTDB): domain Bacteria; phylum Pseudomonadota; class Gammaproteobacteria; order Steroidobacterales; family Steroidobacteraceae; genus DATBVX01. The sequence goes on from DASQOO010000219.1 coordinate 12,960, forward strand.
CATGTGGGGAGAGCGCGTCAACGAGAAGCTCATCAAGACCATCAACCCGCTGGGCGAAGTGGAAGTGAGCATCGACGCCGGCAACGGCCAGATGGAAACGCAGTTCCTCGAGTTCGACTTCAACCGCGTGCACTCCGATGGGCGCATGTCGCGCCTGCTGGTGACTGTCATCGACGTCACGCGGCGCGTGGAACTCGCCCGCGAGCTGCAGGAATCGCAGGAAAAGGCGCAGGCGCAACTCGACCTGCTGCTGCACATCCTGCACGTCGAGCCGCGCCAGCTCACGGGCTTCCTCGAGGAGAGCGAGGTCGCCATGAAGATGGTGAACTCGATTCTCAAGGAGCCGGCGCGCGAGGAATCCGCGTTCCGTGCCAAGCTCGACGGCATCTTCCGCCAGATCCACAGCGTCAAGGGCGAGGCCGCGGCGCTCGGTCTCAAGACCGTTGAGTCGCGCGCACACGGGTTCGAGGAAGCGCTGCAGGAACTGCGCAACCGCCATATCCTGAGCGGCAACGACTTCCTGCCGCTGGTGGTCAAGCTCGACGACCTCTTCGGCCACCTGGCGCAGGTGCGCGAGATGGTGAGCCGCCTTGCGGACCTGCGCGTCGCGATGGCTGGCGACAGCGAAGGCGCGATGCCGGCCGATCGCGACAACAACGACTTTGGTCCCGAAGGCACGCTGGTACAGGCTGCCCCCAACCTCGCATCGCGCGGTGCTGCGAGCGTCAGCGATGGGCTGGAATCGAGTCTCAAGTCCCTTGCCCAGCGCATCGCCAGCGAGCAGGGCAAGAAGGTCAAGGTCGCGTGCGTCGGCCTCGAGCAGGTGCCAAATGACTACCGGCGCGCCATCAAGGACATCTCGATCCAGATGGTGCGCAATTGCGTGGCACACGGCATCGAGGCGCCGGCCGAGCGCGCCAGCGCAGGCAAGTCCCCGGCTGGCAGCATCACGCTCAAGTTCGAAGGCAAAGGTGCCGAAGGCTTCGAGTTCGTCTGCCAGGACGACGGCCGCGGGCTCGACGCCGAGAAGCTCAAGCAGACAGCGGTCAAGCGCGGCCTGATGACGGCCGAACAGGCCGCATCGCTCGACGATCGGCGCGCGCTGTCGCTGATCTTCATGGCCGGGTTCTCGACCCAGGAGCAGGTGACGCGCGATGCCGGTCGCGGTGTCGGCATGGACATCGTGCGCAACCTCATCCAGGAACTTGGAGGCAAGGTGGGTGTATCGACGACGGTCGGTCGCTTCTCGCGCTTCCGCATCTGGCTGCCCGCCGCCGCCAAGGCGTCGCGCGCTGCCTGACCTGACCCCTCAAGAACAACAGGAGTGGCGGATTGAACGCGGTTGCACCCCTCAAGCTGATGATCGTCGATGACTCGAACATCATGCGTCGCAAGATCGAGCGCTCGCACCAGTGTGCGCGGCTGCAATTCGTCGGCTCCGCCGGCAACGGCAAGCAGGCCGTGGAATTGTTCCGCCGCACCGAGCCGGACGTGGTGACGATGGACATCACGATGCCCGAGATGGACGGCATCGAGTGCGTGGAGCAGCTGGTCCAGATCAAGCCGGACGTGCTGATCCTGGTGGTGAGCGCGCTCGCCGACAAGGCGACCGCCATCGAGGCGATGAAACGCGGCGCCAACGGTTTTCTCTGCAAGCCCTTCTCCGACCGGCAGCTCACCGACGCTCTCGATGAGTTGCTGCGAGGTGCGAGAGCGTGAACATGACCAAGGTCGAGCTGGAAACCTTCGTCGAAGGAACGACGCACTATTTCCAGATCGCCGCCAATCAACCGGCGTCGGTCGGCTCGCCCTATCTCGTCAACGAAGGCGCGCCGGGCATCCAGGAATACACCGGCATCATCACCATCGGCGGCAAGCGCAAGGGTATTGTCTATTTCACCGCTTCGCGTCCGATGCTTACGGTGCTGCTCATGCGACTCGGCGAAACCGACATGACGCACGAGAACATGTGCGACCTCGTGGGCGAAGTCGCCAACCAGATTTCCGGTAGCGCGCGCCGCGACTTTGGCCGCGAGTTCATGATCTCGGTGCCGCGCGTCATCTCCGGCGCGCCCGAGCATGCCGTGACGCCGGCGAACGTCCGCTCTTTCGTGATCCCGATCAACTGGCGCAGCCATTCTGCCCAGCTGGTCGTCTGCCTCGAATAACTCTCGGAGTCGAGTCGTGACGCAAAGCGCTGCACGCAACTTGCAAGCTGGCCCGGTCAACACCATCGCCCCCGCTCCTTCGGGTGCGGGTATCGACGTGCTGGTCCTCACCGAGGACGACTTCTTCCTGCTCGGCGTGCGCCGCGTCGTCACGCTGCCCAATCGCGTGTGGCACGCCACCAGCGAAGCGCAAGCGGCGGACATGCTCGTGTCGACGCCTTGCGCGGTGGCGCTGCTCGACTACGCGCTGGTGCGCAAGGAACTCGAAGCGGTTGCGACGCGCCTGCGCCAGCAGTTTCCGGATCTCGGCTTCGTGGTCGCCGGCGAGCCCGATGACGAGGCGCGCGTCATGCGCTACGTCAACTCCGAGGATGTGCAGGGCTTCGTCGTCAAGGCCAGGGTTGCGGAGTTGCTGGCTTCCGCGATCGAAGTGGGAATCAACCGCCATCTCGAGCTCAAGACCGAGGCCGCGCTTGCGGCGCCGACCACCACACCGAATCGCATGCATTTGTATGCCGGCATCGCGGCCGCTGTCCTCATCATCGGCGGGGTCGTCGCCTGGCTCGCGACCCGCCATTCGGCAGGTCCGGCTGGCGCCGGGACCGCTGCTGGGCAGCAGGCCGGCAACCCGCGAGTCGAGACTGCGACTGCGGTCGAGGCGCAGCTGCAGAAGGCGCGCGAGGCCTTCGAAGCCGGCCGCTACATCGATCCGAAGAACAACAACGCCACCGACTACTATCGTGGCGCCCTCGCCCTCGATGCCAGCAGCGCGGAAGCGCGCGATGGGCTGGTGCGCGTAACCGAGGTGATGCTGGCGCGCGCCGAAGCGGCGCTGCTCGATCAGAAGCCGCGCGACGCCGCCGCGGCCATCAAGATCGCGCGTACGATCACTCCGACGCATCCGCGCATCGCGTTTCTCGATGCACAAGTGTCTCGCGAAATGGAGCGTTCGGCAGCCCAGCAGCAGGAAAGCGCCCGCGCCGATGCCAACGGCCAGAAGCTGGCGCAGCTCGTCAAGCTGGGCAACGATCGGCTGAGCCAGGATCGTCTGGTCGACCCCACCAACGACAGCGCGAAGTACTACTTCAGCAGCGCACGCGATATCGATGGCGCGAGTCTGCTGGCGCAGCAGGGGCTGCGTTCACTCGCCAACAAGATGTTGCAGAAGGGCTCACAAGCAGCGGGGCGGGGCGACAGCGACACTGCCGAGCGCTGGCTTGCGCAGGCGCGTGCATTGAACGTGAGCGGCATCGACTTCGCCAAGGCGGAGCGCGACATGAAGGGTGGCCAGCGCACCAAGGCTGCGGAAGCAGACCGGTTGCTCGGA
>DASQOO010000220.1:0-11486 GCA_035644435.1 Steroidobacteraceae bacterium
CCAGCTCCACCCCGACGCACACGGATCGCTCACGTCACGCGGCGCCTTGAGCGGTACTCGCGTCGAGCCGCGCGTCGGCGGCACAGTGAGCGCAAAGGATTTCAGTTATGGCGACTATCGTGTCGCGCGCCTCGAAGCGAAGGGACAGGTGGATCTCGCCGACCGCAGCGCCTCGCAGCTGCAGGCCAGTGCCAGCGATCTGAAGTGGGGGGCGCACGAACTGCACGCGGTGGACATCGCTATCGACGGGCGCGCCAGCGCGAACCAGGTCAGCATCAAGGCGGATGCGGGAAGTGCCAGCCTGGCGTTGCGTGCGCAGTCGTCCTACGCGGATGGCGCGCTCACCGGGGTCATCGACCGGTTCGATCTGGGCATCGGCGAGACGCCGCTCAGGCTCGCCGATCCGGCACGCTTCGTGGTGAGCCGCAGTCACATCGAGCTTGCGCAGCTGTGCCTCAACAGCACGAGTCAGCAGGCGTGCGCACGCGGCGATTGGCGCAATGACGGGCAGTGGAATCTCGCACTCGACGCCGGTGGGCTGCCACTGAAGATCCTGGCCGCCAATCTGCCACGCCCATCGCAGTATTCGGGCCTCCTGTCGTTGCGCGCCAACGCCAGCGCGCAAGCCGGTAAGCCCTGGACGGGTGAGGCACAGGCCAAGCTGGAGGAAGGCGTATTTCGCTATCAACGGCCGAACGGCAAGACCGAGAGCATCGAAGTCGGTACGGGCGAGGCGAGTCTTTCCGCCGTACCCGAGAGATTCCGCGGCGAGGTGCATCTCGCCGCGACACAGGCCGCCGGTCTCACCGCGAGCATCTCGGCAGACCGGCGTAATGAGGATGACTGGCGTGCGATGCCGCTTGCGGGCGAGGCGCACGCCGAAACGCGCGAGCTCGGTTTTCTGCCCATATTCCTGCCGCAGATCGATCGCGCCGCGGGTCATCTGACAGCGGATGTACGCCTGGGCGGAACGCTCGGGACTCCCGAGATCAACGGCTCGCTCCTCATCGATGACGGCGAGCTTGATGTCTATACGACCAACATGCGGCTGCGGGACCTGAAGGCGCGCGCGGATCTCAAGGGCAATGGCCTGACGCTTACGGCGAGCGTGCGTGCCGGCAACGGGACTGCCAACCTCGATGGCGCGCTCGAGTGGCGGGAACGCACTCCGCACGGCACATTCAAGTTCAAGGGCACGAACCTGGAGCTGGTCGACGTTCCCGAGGCGCACGTGCGCGTTTCGCCCGACCTGCGCTTTCGCATCGACGGCCGCGATGTCGGCGTCGACGGCGCCGTGCGGATCCCGAGCGCGATGCTCGCCCCCGCCGATCTCAGCAATGCAACCCTCGCCTCTTCCGACGAAACCATCCTGGGTACCGAAGAGGAGAGCGAAGAGGAGCGTGGCTTCCGGGTCACGGCCGGCCTGCTGCTGGCGCTCGGCAATGATGTGCGTGTCGATTCCTATGGCCTCAAGGCGCGTGTCGAGGGCAGCATCACAGCATCCACAGCGCCGGGCGAAGTCAGCACTGCGATCGGCGAGCTAAAGATCGCCGAAGAGAGCGGCAAATACTCGGCGTACACCCGCGAGCTCGACATCGAGCAGGGACGGCTGATCTTCAGCGGCGGGCCGGTGTCCGATCCGGGCGTGGACCTGCGCGCCAGCAAGCAATTTCCGGAAGCGAAGGTGGGCGTGAACGTGCGCGGCACGCTGCGTAATCCGCGTCTCAGCTTCTGGTCGGATCCGGCGCTGCCGCAGACGCAAATCGCCTCGCTGATCTTCACCGGCGGCAAGCTCGGAGACGCCCAGACTCCCGGTGGCGCGCCGAACTCCTCGGGAACCCGCAGCCAGATCCTCGCCCAGGGCAGCGCGCTCCTCGCCTCGCAGCTCGGCCAACAGCTTGGCCTCAACCTGGAGGAGGTGCGCGTCGAGGCCGACAGCAACGATCAGTCCCGACTGGTGCTCGGCCGCTACCTGTCGCCACGCTTCTATGTGAGCTATGGCATCAGCTTCACAGAGGCGCTGAACACGCTGAAGCTGCGCTACACGATCAACGACAAGTGGACGATCAAGAGCGAGGCCGGGGAGAATCGCAGCATGGACCTCGAATTCAAGATCGAGCGCTGATCCTCACCGGACTCCAACCCATGACCCGACTGCATCGCATTGCATCAGCCCTGGTCGGCGCCGGCGCACTCCTTATTATGGGTGCCCGCCCGGCATTCGCCGCCGATCACGCCGTTACCTCCGAGGCGATCATCAACGCCCCGGTCGCCGAAGTGTGGAAGCTCTTCACGACCAGCGCCGGTCTCGAATCGTGGCTGGGTGCGCATGTGGAGGTCGACCTCAAGGTCGGCGGCTCGATGCGCATGCAAACCGATCAGAAAGGCCAGGCCGGGGAAGACAACACCGTGGTCAATCAGATCCTGAGCTTCGAGCCCGAGCGCATGCTGTCGCTGAAGATGTCACGGCCGCCCGCGAATTTTCCCTATCCAACGGCGCTGCAGAGCGTGTGGTCGGTGATCTACTTTCAGCCGCTCGAGCCCGGGATGACCAACGTGCGCATCGTCAGCATGGGCTACACCGACGATGCCGAGTCGCAGCAGCTCATGGAATACGCTCGCAAGAGAAACGCCGACAGGCTCGAGCAGCTGCAGAAGAAGTTCAAGCCGCTGTGCGCGCGTTGCGAGAAAGAGCGCGCGGCGGGTAACTAGTCGAGCGCGCGCCGCAACCAGGCGGCGATGTCACCGATCTCTTCCGGGCTCACCGCGTGCGGCACCGGATAGGTGCGCCACTCCACCTTGTAACCGCGGCTTTCGAGCAACTCCCGGCCCGCCTGTCCGAGACTGATGTCGACCATGGGGTCGAACGTGCCGTGCGCGAGGAATATCGGGGTCTCCTGGTTGGCTGCATGGCGCTCGGAGTCGAGCGTCGATGCCAGCACTGCGTAGCAGGACAAGCCTATGATTCCCGCGAGCCGCTCCGGATAGCGCAATCCGACGAACAACGCCATCGCGCCGCCCTGCGAGAAACCGGCGAGGACGATGCGGTGGCTCGCAATCCCGCGCGCGTTTTCTCGCGCAAGCAGCGCCCGTATCGCTGCCGCGGAGTCGCGGATGCCGACTTCGTCCTGCGTCGACTTGCGATCGATGCCGAGGATGTCGTACCAGGCGCGCATCGCGTAGCCATTGTTGAGAGTCACGGGCCGCACCGGCGCGTGCGGAAATACGAACCGCAGCGCTCGCTCTCCCGGTCGCACCAGCTCCGGCACCACCGGCTCGAAGTCGTGGCCGTCCGCGCCCAGCCCATGCAGCCAGATCACGGACGCCGTGGGATTGCGTCCGGTTTCGACCTCAACCGTCTCCAGCAGGGTCGTCATGCATAGTCCACGTGGCCAAAGAGGGGCCGAAGTATACGGGTTCGCTGCCGGCGCTTGACGGCTGGTGCATATTTATGCAGTATGCCGCATCTTTATGCAGCGGCTGCGGCCGCGGGGACCAAGGCTTGTCGGAAGCGAGGCAGCAACTGGAACGGCGTGCGGCGATCGTGTCGATCCTGCGCGAGCAGGCTGTCGGTCGTCAGCAGGACCTGGTGCGCGTGCTGCGCCGCCAGGGCCACCATGCGACCCAGTCGAGCGTCAGCCGCGATCTCAGGGAGCTCGGCGTGCTCAAGGCCGGCGATCGCTACGTGCTCATGACCGAGATGATGGAGCCCGTGAACGGCGATTTCTCCGCCCTCGCCCACTTCGTGCGTGAGATCCGGCCCGCCGGCGCTTCGTTGACGGTCATCCGTACCACGGTCGGGTCCGCACAGAGTGTCGCGGTGGCCATGGATCGCGCACAGTGGCCCGAAGTGGTGGGCACGATTTCGGGCGACGACACGATATTCGTCGCCACCCAGGGCACGAGCCAGCAACAGAAGCTCCTGCGTCGCCTGCATGCCACTTTCCGCGTCTGATTTCATGACAACTGCAGCTTTCAAGGGCCAGGAACCCATCCTGCTGGCATTCTCGGGCGGCCTCGACACCTCCTTCCTGGTGCCGTGGCTGAAGGAGAATCACCAGCGCCCGGTGATCACGGTCACCGTCAACACCGGCGGCATCGATGCCGCAGCGGCGCGCACGCTCGCAGAGCGCGCGCAGGCGCTGGGCGCTGCCGACCATCACCTGGTCGATGCGCGCGCCGACTACTTTCAGAACGTGCTGCGCTTTCTCATCATGGGCAATGTGCGGCGCGGCCAGCTCTATCCGCTGTGCGTAGGCGCCGAGCGCGTCATGCAGGCGCAGACGATTGCGCAGATTGCGCGCAAGCTCGGCACGACGATCGTCGCCCATGGCTGCACCGCTGCTGGGAATGACCAGGTGCGCTTCGAAGTCACGCTGCGCACGCTCGCGCCGGAACTGGAGATTCTCGCGCCGGTTCGCGATCTCGCCTTCAAGCGTCCCGAGCAGCTCAAGTTCCTCGAGGAACGCAAATTGCCCGTGCCGCCCTATGGCGCGGCCTATTCCGTCAATCGCGGTCTGTGGGGCGTCACGATCGGCGGCAAGGAAACACTGACCTCGAACGACAGCATTCCAGATGACGCCTGGGTGCTGACGCGCGAGGCCTTCAGCAAACCGCGCGTACCGGAACGACATGTCATCGGGTTCACCGCGGGTGTGCCCTCCTCGCTCGATGGCCGCACGCTCGATCCGGTTGCATTGATTGAAACACTCGAAGCGCAGGCTGCGTCGTTTGGTATTGGCCGTGGCATTCATCTCGGCGACACGATCATCGGCACCAAGGGCCGTGTCGCGTTCGAAGCGCCAGCGGCGGATGTGCTGCTCTCGAGTCATCGCGAGCTCGAAAAGCTGGTGCTCACGGGCCGCCAGGCGCGCATCAAGGAGCTCGTGGCGCAGCCCTATGGCGATCTCGTGCACGAAGGCCAGCACCTCGACCCCGTGTGCCGGGACATCGAGGCACTCCTTATATCTTCCCAGGAACGCGTCAATGGCGAAGTGAAGGTGCTGTTGCGGCCAGGGACGGCTTTTGTCGAAGGCGTCACCTCGCCCTACTCGCTGATGGCGGCCTCGAAGGGCGTGTACGGTGAGGCGGCCGGCGAATGGACGCCGGCGGATGCGCTCGGGTTCTCGAGAATCCAGGCGCTCACTGGAATTTTTCACAAGCGTGCGGGCGACCGCGCGCCGCGTTGAGCGGAGGGCTCGATTGATGAGAACGCTAGTCGTGGACAAGATCGCTTCGGTGACGCAGGCCTGCGGCCTGAGTCATGAGCTGCGCATCTCGACCGACATTCCTTGCGAAGAGGGCGTGGTGCTGGTTGTGGAGATCCTCAGCAACAAGTCCACCTACAACACGCTCGAGCTCACCAGCGGCCGCATGGCGAAAGTCGCGCGCGGCGACATCCTCGTGGGCGCTCTCGGCCATCGCAAGGCCCTGTTCGGCTACTCGGGTCACCTGCCGGAGACGGTGCAGGCGGGCGACGTGATCCAGGTGCTCAACATCGGTGGCGTGCTCGGTATCTGCGATTCCGCGACGCCCGACAAGGGCAAGCCCTTCGATTGCCGCGTGCTCGGCGTCGTGCTGCAGTTCCCGTATCTCGGCGAGCGCATCGGCGTGCCGGCGCGGGTCGGCTTCAAGTCGCTCGATTTCAATGCGGCTCTCAATACGCGAGGCATTCCGGTCGTCGCGCTCGCGGGCACCTGCATGGAGGCGGGCAAGACAGCGGCGGCCTGCGCCATCGTGTCGCGCATGCGCCATCGCGGCCTGGTGGTCGATGCGTTCAAGGCCACCGGGGTCTCCCTGCGCCGCGACATCCTGGCGATGGAGGATGCGGGCGCGCGCCGCTCGATGATATTCACCGATCTTGGCGTCGTCACGACGACGCCGCGCACCGGACCGGCACTCACGCGCAGCATGCTGACGGAGATGGCGTCGGGTAAACCGGATGTCATCGTGTTCGAGCTCGGCGACGGCATCCTTGGGACCTACGGCGTCGAAGCCATTCTCAAGTGTGACGACATTCGCTCGGCAATCACCGGACTGGTGCTGTCAGCGAACGACCCGGTCGCCGCGTGGGGTGGCGTGAAGCTGCTGCGCGAGAAGTTCCACATCGAGCCGTGTGTCGTCACGGGTCCGTCCACCGACAACCAGGTTGGCGTGCAGATCATTCACGAGCAGATGAACGTAGCGGCGTTCAACGCCATCACGGACGGCGCGGCGCTCGGCGACCAGGTGATCGCGAGTGTCGGCCTCGAGAAGGCCGTTCCGGCACAGGCGGTCGCGGAGTGAGCACGCCCGCATTCGTGTTGGGCGGCACCGGCTACGTTGCGGGCGAGTTGCTGCGGCTGATCGCCGGGCATCCTGGCCTCAAGCTCGACGCGATCATGTCCGACAGCCAGCCGGGCGAATCTGTCGCCAGGGCATTTCCGCACCTGCAGAGCGCATATCCCGAGCTCACTTTCACCTCGCACGCCGAGATCGCCACGGCGATCGCGCGCGAGAAGGTGAGCGCACTCTTTTCCGCGGCACCTCATGGCGTGTCGGCTGCCCTGGTCGATGGGTTGCTCAAGCGTGCGCAGGAGGCAGGCGTCCGCGTGCACGCGGTGGACATCTCCGCCGACTTCCGGCACTCATCGCCCGCGGTGTACGAAAAGATCTACCAGCACGAGCATGGCGCGCCGGAACGACTCAAGGAGTTTTCGTGCGCCGTGCCGGAGCACCTGAAGGCGTTGACTACGCCGCATGTCGCGCATCCCGGTTGTTTCGCGACCGCGGTGCTCCTCGCGAGCGTGCCCTTGCTCGCGCTCGGGCTCGTCGAGCCACAGCTTTTTGTTGCGGGCGTGACCGGCAGCACCGGTTCGGGCCGCAAGCCGACCGAAGGGACTCATCATCCGCTGCGGCACAGCGATCTCTATACGTACAACGCTCTGACCCATCGCCATACGCAGGAAATCGCCGCGTGTGCGCAAGCCGCCTCGGGTGTCGCTGCGGAGATTGCCTTCGTGCCGCACTCAGGACCCTTCGCCCGTGGCATTCATGTGGCGGTGCAGGCGCGCCTTAAGAAGGAGTCCGACAGCGCCATGATTCGCGCGGCCCTCGAGGCCTACTACGGAAATTGCCCGTTCGTACGCATCAAGGCGGAGGCGCCGCGCATCAAGGATGTGGTGGCCAGCAACTACGCACATCTCGGAGCGGCCGCGAATGGGTGCAGCGTCGCCGTCATGTGCGCGATCGACAATCTGAACAAGGGCGCCGCGGGCGGCGCCGTGCAGTGGATGAACCGTTTGCTGGGTCTTGAAGAGACCGCCGGCCTGACGACACCCGCGGCCGGATGGACCTGAGCATGAAATCGCATCTCGCAGCCGTTTTCGCGCAATATCCGATCGAAGTCGTCGGCGCTCAAGGCGTATGGCTCGAGACGCGCGACGGACGGCGCGTCCTCGATCTCTATGGTGGCCACGCCGTGGCAGCCCTGGGCTACGGCCATCCGCGCTGGTTGCAAGCGCTCGAGCAACAGGCACGCAGCGTCCTGTTTCAGACCAATGCGGTCGCGATGGAAGTGCGCGAGCGCGCCGCCAATCGGCTGGTCAGGTTCGCCGGACTCGGCCTCGACACCGTGTTCTTCGTCAACACCGGTGCAGAAGCCAACGAGAACGCGCTCAAGCTCGCGCTCAAGCAGAGCGGGCGACCGAAAATTGTGGCGGTCGAGCACAGCTTTCACGGTCGCACTGCCGCGGCGGGTGCTGTCACCTGGGGCGCCGCCGAGAAATGGTATGGCTTTCCGCGCGCCCCGTTCGATGTGAGCTTCATGCCGCGCCGGGACGAGAAGGCTCTCGCCAGGCACATCGACGAGAAGGCGGCCGCCGTGATCATCGAGCCGATCCAAGGCCTCGCGGGCGCTTTCGACATGGGGCGCGAATATCTGCTCGCGTTGCGTCGTCGTTGCTCCGAAGTCGGCGCGCTGCTCATCTTCGATGAGGTCCAGTGCGGCATGGGCCGCTGCGGCGAACCGTTCGCAGCCAATCTCTATGGCGTAACGCCCGACATGATCACGACGGCCAAAGCGCTCGGCAGCGGTTTTCCTTGTGCGGCGCTGCTGATGACGGATGGTGTAGCGCGCCAGCTCAAGGTCGATGCGCTCGGCACGACCTTCGGCGGCGGACCGATGGCCTGCGCGGTGATCGAAGCCGTCATCGACATCATCGAGAGCGAAGACCTGCTCGCCAACGTGCAGCGCATTTCGCAGCTCATCCGTGAGAGCTGCCTCGTCGGACCGGTGCGGGGCAGCCAGGGCGCAGGGTTTTTGCTCGGCATGAAGACCGATCGCGCCGCGAAAGACGTGCAGCGCGAGCTTCTCGAGCGGAACATTCTCGCGGGAACCAGTGCCGATCCCAACGTGCTGCGCCTGTTGCCGCCCTTCGTGCTCGCCGAGGAACACGTCGCCTTGCTGCGCGATGCGCTCCTCGAGATCGGAGACCAGAAGCTGGCGGTCGGCACCTAGCCATCCACCCAACAGACCGACTGGTGAACAGCGTCATTTCTGAACATGGACCGATTCGTAGACCTGGCCGCTTTCAGCCGCGAGGAGCTTCTCGATCTCCTCGCGCTCGCCCGCCGCTTGCAGGAGCGGCCGGAGCCGCACGCTCTCGCGGGCCGAATGCTCGGCCTGCTGTTCTTCAACCCGTCCCTGCGCACGCTGGCATCGTTCCAGGTCGCGATGAAGCGCCTGGGTGGTGACTCGTTCGTGATCACCGCGGGCCAGGGTACCTGGCAGTTCGAGACGCGCACCGGTGCCGTCATGAGCGGAGTGGCGGCGGAACATGTGCGCGAAGGCATTCCCGTACTCGCCTCCTATTGCGATGCTCTTGGGATTCGCGCGTTCGCCGACGGCAAGGATCTGCGGGCCGACCTCGCCGACACGCAGTTCAAAGCGATGGCGGAGAGCTGCGACAAGCCGCTCATCAATCTCGAGTCCGCGATCAATCATCCCTGCCAGGCGCTTGCCGACTGGAAGACCCTCGATGACCTCGCGGTGCCGGCACGCGCAAAATTCGTTCTCTCCTGGGTGTACCATCCGCGCGCATTGCCGCTCGCGGTACCCGCGGCGGTAGTGCACATGGCTGCGGCGCGCGGCATGCAGGTAACGGTGTTGCGTCCGGAAGGTTATGCGTTGCCAGACGAAATCATGGACAAGGCTCGATCCGCCGCCGCGAGCTCGGGTGGTTCGGTCGACGAGACCGACGATCGCGAGCAGGCGCTGCGCGACGCGCACGTCGTCTATGCAAAGGAATGGGGCAGCACGAGTCACTACGGTGACGGGGAAGCGGACGCACGGCTGCGTGCCGGACTCGGCGACTGGTGCGCACGTGAGAGCTGGTTCGCAGCCGCGCGCAACGATTGCCGCTTCATGCACTGCCTGCCGGTACGTCGCAACGTGGCCGTGGCCGACGAAGTGCTTGACGGCCCGCGCAGCGTCGTGAAGCAGCAAGCCTACAATCGATTGGTGGCACAGATGGCTGTGCTGCACCGTATGTTGAATGACACTCGAGCCGGAGGCCGGAACAGTCAATGAACTATCGACCCGATCAAACGGTTGCGGTGCGCGCGCTGCGCAATGCCGCGCCTTACATTCGCATGTTCAAGGGCAAGGTGTTCGTCATCAAGGCGGGCGGCGGCGTGTTCGGCGATCTCGAATCGACTCGCGCGCTGATCGAGCAGGTGGCGATCCTGCACCAGGTGGGCATCAAGGTCGTGCTGGTACATGGCGGCGGCCCGCAGCTCACCGAGCTCTCCGACGCGCTCGGCATCGAGACACGCATGGTGCAGGGCCGACGCATCACCGACGAGAAGTCCATCGATGTCACGACCATGGTGCTGAATGGGCTCATCAACACCCGCATTCTCGCGATGTGCCGCGACCTCGACATCGATGCGGTAGGCATCAGCGGCGTCGACGCCGGTTTGGTGCGCGCGCATCGGCGTCCGCCCGTGAAGGTCGAAGGTCACATTTCGGAAATGGTCGACTTCGGATTCGTCGGTGATATCGACGCCGTGGATGTCGACGTGCTGCGCAAGCAGCTCGACAACGGCCTGATGCCGGTGGTCAGCCCGCTGTCCGCGGACGCGAACGGCGTGCTGCTCAACATCAATGCGGACACGGTCGCGGCGGCGATTGGCGCCGCGCTGAGCGCCGAGAAACTCATTCTCTGCACCGGCGCGCCCGGGATTCTCGAACGGCTGCGGGATCCGAGCTCGGTGATCTCATTCACCGATCTCAACGGGCTCAAGCGCCTGCGCGAAAGCGGCAGCCTTGCCGATGGCATGCTGCCCAAGACCGCCGCCATCGAGTTCGCGATCCGCGGCGGCGTGCGCCGCGTGCACGTGATTTCCTACAAGGCGCCCGACAGCGTGCTCGCCGAAGTGTTCACCAACGAAGGCACCGGCACGCTCATCGTCGCGGACGTCAACGCTCTGAGCGCAGCCGAGCAGCAGAGCGCCGGTCGATGACGAGACTGTGGGACAAGGGCACCCCACTCGATCAGCGCGTGCTCGAATACACCGCAGGCGAGGATCACGCGCTCGATGCGCGCCTGGTGGAGTACGACGTCCTCGCGTCGATCGCCCACGCAGAGGCACTGCATGCCGCGAAGCACTTGTCGCCTTCAGACCTGAGGCTGATTCGCGACGCGTTGACAGAGATCGGCGCCGCCAGCACCTGGTCGTTGCGCGAGCGGCCCAGGTGCAACCGGCCGCCAGCCTCGCCGATGCGGGCGGTGCTGCGCTTGTACCTGCGCGATGCAGTGCAGAGCCTCGCGGCCTCCACAGAAGGCGTGGCCGATGCACTCGACGATCTGGCCGGTCGCGAGAGCAAGACTGCGCTTCCCGGGTACACGCATATGCAGCCGGCGATGCCGAGTTCGGTAGCGCTTTGGGCGGGCGGATTCGCTGCCGAGCTGCGCGACGATGCGGAGGGTCTTGCCCAATCGCGGCGCCGAATCGACAAGAACCCCCTTGGATCCGCGGCCGGTTACGGCACGCCCAACCTCGCGATCAGCCGCGAGACAACGCGTTCGGCGCTCGGCTTCGCGACGACGCAGGAGCCGGTGACCGCCGTACAACTATCACGCGGCAAGGCGGAAGCGCAGGTCCTGTTCGAGATCTGCCTGCTGATGCAAGACCTAGGTCGACTCGCCGCGGACCTGCTGCTCTTCTACACGCAGGAGTTCGCCTTCGTGGCATTGCCGGACGAATTCACGACCGGCTCTTCGATCATGCCGCAGAAGCGCAACCCCGATGTCTTCGAGTTGATCCGCGGACGCTCCGCGACTGCGCAGGCCTGCCTGCTCGAAGCATTGGCCGTGACCGCGAAGCTCCCGTCGGGGTACCACCGCGATCTGCAGCTTCTGAAGGCGCCCTTGTTCCGCGGCATCGACATCTGCCAGCAGACGCTCGCGCTGCTACCGGCCGCGCTTGCAGGCGTGCGATTCCGT
>DASQOO010000221.1:0-27087 GCA_035644435.1 Steroidobacteraceae bacterium
AACACCACGCCGTTGCCGATCAGGCACAGCACCCCTTCGCGCAGGATGCCGGAGGGGATGAGTGTCAGGACGGTGCGCTTGTCGCCGATGACGAGCGTATGACCGGCGTTGTGACCGCCCTGGAAGCGCACCACCGCGGAGGCGCGATCGGTGAGCAGATCGACGATCTTGCCCTTGCCTTCATCACCCCACTGGGTGCCGATCACGATGAGATTGCGACCCATATCAGCCCAAGCGCCAGCGCTGCTTCACCCGCGCACCCAGTACAGGAGCGCCGCGCCCACCAGCATGCTGGTCAGGCCGGCAAAGCGCAGCTGCCGATCCTCGAGCGCGTAGAACGCCTGCATCGCGCGACGCATGGCCTGCGGGTTGAGAAACGGCAGGATGCCCTCGAGCACCAGGTACAGCGCGCAGGCAGCCAGAAAGTCGGTCCAGATCAAAAGCGGTCTCGCATCACTACCGCGGGTCGCGCTCAGCGACCGCTGGGCTTCTGCAGGTAGTGGAAAAATTCGCTGTCGGGCGAGATCACGATGATGTCCGTGTCGCGACCCAGCGAATTGCGGTACGCCTGCAGGCTGCGATAGAAGCGGTAGAACTCGGGGTCGCGCGAAAAGGTGCGCGCGTAGATGTCTGTCGCCTGGGCGTCGCCATCACCGCGGATCTTTTGCGCATCGCGTTGCGCGGCGGCCAGGATCTCGGTGCGCTGCCGGTCTGCATCCGCGCGCATCGCCTCCGCGGAGCCCTGGCCCTCGGCGCGCAGCTTCGCGGCCTGGGCTGCGAAGCTCTGTTTCATGCGCGAATACACCGAGTCGGTCACTTCCTCCGGCAGATCGATGCGCCGCACGCGCACATCGACCAGCTCCACGCCCAGCCCGCTCACCGCGCGGTTGGCATTGCTCAGCAGATCACCCGTGACTGCCGCGCGCTCCGCGGCCACGATCTGCTGGATCGTGAGCTTGGTAATGACACCCTTGATGCTGTTCTTGACGATTTCGCCGAGGCGACTGTTGGCGTTTTCCTCGATACCGCCGGTCGAACGGTAGTACGCGGTGATATCCGCGATGCGCCACTTCACGTAGAAATCGACGTTGAGGATCTTGCCTTCGCTGGTGAGGAAGCTGGTCGCCGGAAAGTTCTTGGTGAGGATGCGTCGCTCGAACTTGCGCACGGTGTCCACGAGCGGCAACCGCATATGGAGCCCTGGCTTGTAGTCCGCATTCAGGATCGCGCCGAAGCGGGAACGGATCGCGAGCTCGGTCTGACCAACCGTGAAGAACGCGCTGGTGAGCAGCAACATCGCCACTATCACGGTCACCAGGAGCGGGAAGATGCGGGTCGGCATCAGCGATCTCCCCGCGCGCGTGGATCGACGGTGATGGTTTCAGTGGGCGTGTCCGAGCCCCGCGGCATGCCCGGCGCCAGCAGCGCGGCCGCATCACTCGAGCCCGTGCTCTTGTCCAGCAGCTTGTCGATCGGCAGGTACAGCACGTTGCCGCCGCTCTTGGTATCCAGAAATACCTTGCGCGAGCGTCCCAGGACAGTCTCGACGGTCTCGATATACAGGCGCTGACGCGTGACATCGGGCGCCTTCTGATATGCGCTCAGCAATTGCCCGAAGCGCGAAGTGTCGCCTTCGGCTTCGGCAATCACGCGCGCACGGTAGGCTTGCGCGTCCTGGAGCTGGCGAGAGGCAAGACCGCGCGCCCGCGGCACGAGGTCGTTGGTATACGCCTGCGCTTCCTGGCCAAAGCGATCGCGATCCTCGCGTGCCTTGATCGCGTCCTTCTGCGCCGGCGCCACCTGGTCCGGTACGCTCACGTCGGTCAGGTTGACGCTGATGATCTGGACGCCGGTCTGGTAGCTGTCGAGCACCTTCTGGATGAGCCCCTTGGTGCGCTCGGTGATCTCCTGCCGGCCGGCACCCAGCACGAAGTCCAGCGTGCTCTGCCCGATGGCTTCGCGAATAGCGCTCTCGCTCACGTCCTTCAACGTGCTCTCCGGGTCGCGCACGTTGAACAGGATCTTGAGCGGGTCGGCGCGGATGAATTGCACCGCGATGGTGATGTCGACCAGGTTCTCATCCGCCGTCAACATGCGCGTCTTGTCTTCGATGCTGTCGTTCTTGGCGACGTTCACCTTGTCGACGCGGTCGATCGGCCATGGCCAGCGCCAATGCAGGCCTTGCTCCGTGGTAGCCACATAGCGCCCGAAGCGCAGCACCACGGCACGCTCCGCCGCATCGACCATGTAGAAGCCGGTTGCACCCCAGAACGCGGCGATGAGCAGCGCAATAGCTCCCCAGTTGAGGCCACCGGGTCCGTTCGAGGGACGCCCGCTGCGGCCACCGCCACCGAAGATGCCGGCGAGACGCCGTTGCCAGCCGCGGACGATTTCGTCGAGCTCAGAGCCGCCCTGCCCGGGGCGTCGCTCCCAGGGATTTCGATTTCCGCCGCCGGGTTCGTTCCAGGGCATAGGTGAGGTTCAGTAGCGAGCCGAGCCCGCTTTAGGGGCGCGAAATTGTAGGGACGCGTCGGCGGACACACAAGGAGCGACGACAGGTTCCCGCCTGACGCCCGCCTCGCGGGCGAGCGCGGCCAGCTGGCGCGGCGTCACCTCCACTTCCATCTCCCAGCCACCGTCCTCGCGGACGCGCTCGGCGCGCACGCGATGATCCGCATAGAGTCTTGACCGGACGGCCGCAGCCTGTAGATCGATCTGCAAGGTCGCGCGCTCCAGTTCAGGCCACAGTGCGCTGGTGAGCGCGGCGCGCACGAGCTCCAGACCGGTCCCGGGTGCCGCGGCGAGCCAGACGCGAGCCAGGCGACCCTCGGGTGCCTGTTCCAGGCGCGGCAGTCCCCCGATCCGGTCGATCTTGTTGAACACTTCGATCTGCGGGATATCGCCCGCGCCGATGGAGCGCAACACTTCGTTGACCTGGTCGATGCGCTCCAGGCGCTGCGGATCGCTCGCGTCGATGACGTGCAGCAGCAGCGTCGCATCACGGGCTTCCTGCAGCGTGGAACGAAACGCCGCCACCAGCTCGTGCGGCAGATCGCGCACGAATCCAACGGTATCGGCCAGCACCGCAATCTGCGAGCCCGGCAGCTCCACGCGCCGCACCGTCGGATCGAGCGTCGCAAAGAGCTGATCGGCTACGTACGCATCCGCGCCGGTCACCGCGTTGAACAAGGTCGATTTGCCGGCGTTGGTGTAGCCGACGATAGCGACGGTCGGCACCGGCACTTCGCGGCGCGCCTGTCGACCGGTGTCCCGCTGCCGCTGCAGTTTCTCCAGGCGCCGTGTCAAGGTGCGGATTCGATTTGCGAGCAGGCGCCGGTCGGTCTCGAGCTGCGTTTCGCCAGGGCCGCGCAAGCCGATGCCGCCCTTCTGCCGTTCGAGGTGCGTCCAGCCGCGCACCAGCCGCGTGGCGATGTGGCGCAGCTGCGCCAGCTCGACCTCGAGCTTGCCTTCGAAGCTGCGTGCGCGTTGCGCAAAGATGTCGAGGATGAGCCCGTTGCGATCCAGCACGCGCCGTTCGATGAGCTGCTCGAGATTGCGTTCCTGGCTCGGCGACAAGGCATGATCGAACAGCACGACATCGGCGCCGTGCTCCGCCGCGGCCTGGCGGATCTGATCGGCCTTGCCCGAGCCCACGAACAGGCGCGGGTCCGGCTTCGGCCGAGAGCCGCCGATCGTCGCCACTGGGAAAGCGCCCGCTGAGCGGGCGAGCGCCGTGAACTCGCTGATGTCCTGCTCAGTCGCAGGTGCTCCGACGCCGATTCGAACCAGTACTGCTTTCTCGCCGCTGCGCGGCCGTTCAAACAACCGGGAATTCCTCTGAAGTGCGTGCGCCTATTCGGCCGGGGTTTCCGTTGCGACGCCGCCGCCGTCCTCTTCCGAGGATGGCAGCCGGATATTTCTTGCCGGCACCACGGTCGAGATCGCGTGCTTGTACACCATCTGGCTGACACTGTTCTTCAACAGCACCACGAACTGGTCGAAGGAATCGATCTGGCCCTGCAGCTTGATCCCGTTGACGAGATAGATGGACACCGGCACCCGCTCCTTGCGCAAGGTATTCAGAAACGGGTCCTGCAGGGATTGGCCTCTGGCCATTGCAATCTCCTTGTTCTTAATCAGATTCTCAAGTCTGTTCAACCCGCGGCACTCCTTCCCTGGTAACTGCCGTGCGGTGTAGTCCGGGCGATGGGCACCGGTTTTGCGCAAAATCTTAACATAGCCCCACGAGGTCTCACGCACTCTCCGCTGTGGCAGCCACCCAGGCGAGGATTCGTTCGCCGGCAGCCGTAGGACTATTGAGCCATTCGGCCCGCGATAGTGCCCTGAGCCACGTCATCTGGCGCTTCGCCAGTCGTCTCGTCGCGACAATGCCATTGCGCACCGCCTCCTCGAGACTCGTTTGCCCTTCGAGGTGCTGCCAGAGCTGGCGATAACCCACGGCCCTGATTGCCGGTTTGTCCGACGTGAGATCGCCGCGCGCGTGCAGACGCGCCACTTCATCGAGAAAGCCCGTCGCCATCATCCGCTCGAAGCGCCCGCCAATTCGCTCATGCAACTCGTCCCGCGATGGGCTGATGACGAAGCGACCGACGCGGGCGCCCGCAAGAGGCGCCAGGCGCTCACGCTGCAGCGCGCTGATCGGCCGTCCAGTCAGCCGGTGGACCTCGAGCGCCCTTTGAATGCGCTGCGGATCGTTGGGATGAATGCGGGCGGCGGCCTCGGGGTCGATGCGCTCGAGCTCCGCGTGCACGGCTTTCGACCCATCGCGAGCGAGCCGGGCATCGATCTCACGGCGAATCTCGACATCGGCCGACGGCAGGCGCGCCAGTCCATTGAGCAACGCGTGGAAGTACAACATCGTGCCACCAACCAGCAGTGGCAGCCGGTCGCGGGCCTGGATCGCCTGCATCGTGCTCAACGCATCGCGCACGAACTGTCCCGCGGAATAGCTGTCGGCCGGATCGAGCAGATCGACCAGGTGGTGCGGAATCCGTTCCCGGTCCTCGCGTGCCGGCTTGGCGGTTCCGATATCGAGGCCGCGGTACACCATGGCCGAGTCGACGCTGACGATCTCGGCCGCCAGCCGTTCGGCTATCTCGAGGGCCAGGTCGCTTTTGCCCGCCCCGGTGGGGCCCATCAACAGGACGACGGTCGGGACCCGGCTCACGCTGGTTCAGCGGCCGCGCAGGAACAGCCGGTCGAGATCCGCGACGCTGAGCCGCATCCAGGTCGGCCGTCCGTGGTTGCACTGGTCCGCACGCTCGGTGCGTTCCATCTCGCGCAGCAGCGCATTCATTTCCGCAAGCGTCATCGTTCGATGCGCCCGCAGCGCACTACGGCAAGCGAGCGAGGCGAGCAGTTCATTGCCTCGATCCTGGATATGCAGGCTCTGCTCACCGGTACCGAGCTCTGCAAGCACATCGCGAATCATCGCCCCGACATCGGTGCGCGCCAAAAGCGCCGGCACCTGGCGGATCACGAGCTGCCGTGCATCGAGTCGAT
The DNA here is from genome assembly GCA_035644435.1 of Steroidobacteraceae bacterium. Classification (GTDB taxonomy): domain Bacteria; phylum Pseudomonadota; class Gammaproteobacteria; order Steroidobacterales; family Steroidobacteraceae; genus DATBVX01. The sequence goes on from DASQOO010000221.1 coordinate 5,524, forward strand.
CGATGTCGAAGCCGAGTCGTGCGAACTCCTCGCGGTGCGCCTCGGCGCGCGCAGCTTCCGCCACCGAGACCTCGATCACGACCGGCACGAGGAGAAGCTGTGGCTGCGCACTCTCGCCGGCGGCGAGGCGCTTCAGTCGTTCATACGTCACGCGTTCGTGGGCTGCGTGCATATCGATGACAATGAGCCCGTCGGCCGCCTGCGCCAGGATGTAGATGCCGTGCAACTGGCCGAGTGCGAAGCCGAGCGGAAATTGCTCGGCAGACTCCTGCGACAAGGGTGTGACCGAGGCTTCCGCGGGCACTGCGGCGTACGCCGGCGCGGGTGTATCCCGCAGCGAGAAGCCAATCTGTCGGGACTCCCCGAGCTGCGTAAGACCCGCAATCGGCCCGCGTGCGTGAGTCTGGGGGCGTGTCTCGCTCAGCACCCGGCTCAGGGTTCGGTGCACGAAGTCGTGCACGCTGCGCGAGTCGCGGAATCGCACCTCCTGCTTGGTCGGATGCGCATTGACGTCGACGCGCGCCGGATCGAGCTCCAGGTACAGCACGTAGGCCGGATGCCTTCCGTGGAACAGCACGTCGCGGTAGCCCAGCCGCGCGGCGCTCACCAACAGGCGGTCGCGAACCGGCCGCCCGTTGATGAACCAGAACTGCAGGTCGGGCTGCGCGCGCGCGAAGGTCGGCTGGGCGATCCAACCGCTGAGCTTGAGCCCCGCGGTGGTGTTCTCGATCGCGAGCGCCGAATTCAGGAACTCGCCGCCGCACACCTGTGCGAGGCGCTCCTCGCGCGCCGCCTGGTCAGAGGCAGCCGGCAGCGCGATCACTCGCCGCTGGTTGTGAGTGAGCTGGATCGCGACCTCGAAATGGCTGAGCGCGAGGCGCTCCACGTGACGCGTGATGTGCTGCAGTTCGGTTGCTTCGCTGCGCAGGAACTTGCGCCGCGCGGGCACGTTGAAGAAAAGATCGCGCACTTCCACGGTGGTGCCGGGCGGATGTGCGGCGGGAGCGGCTTGCTGGCCATTGCTGGCGGTCACTTTCCAGCCGTGTGCCGCCTGCGCAGTCCGGGACGTCATCTCCAGGCGCGACACGGAAGCGATGCTCGGCAGGGCTTCACCACGAAAACCGAAGCTCACCACATGCTCGAGGTCGTCGAGTGCACTGATCTTGCTGGTGGCGTGGCGCGCGAGCGCCAATGGCAACTCTTCCGCGGCGATGCCGTTGCCATCATCTCGCACCCGGCACAACGCCACTCCGCCTCTTTCCACCTCGATGTCGATGCGTCGTGCGCCCGCGTCCAGAGCATTCTCCACCAGTTCCTTGATGACGGAAGCAGGACGCTCGACGACTTCGCCAGCAGCGATCTGGCTGATGAGCTCAGGTTCGAGGATGCGAATGGGCATGGGGCACCGGTGGGCGCCCGCAGTTTACCCGCAGGAACGGCCGCTGGCGCAGAAGTTTCCGCGCAGCAAACTAGCGCGCGTTGACGTCCGTGCCGCCGTCCTGGGCGAGGATCTTGCGGTCCGGCGCCGCGCCTTGTTGCGCAACGAGCTCGGCGACCCGGGTGCCGGGTGGCGGGTTGTCGTAGAAATAACCTCGAATGCCCGAGTGGATCGCGTTCGCGAGCTGATCCTGGCGCCTCGGATCCTTGAGACGTTTCTCTTCACCGGGATTGGAGATGTACGCGGTCTCGACCAGCAACGAGGGGATGTCGGGCGACTTCAGGACTACGAAACCTGCCTGCTGCACGTTGCGCTTGCGCACTTCGCCAACCCGATCGAGTTCCACCAGCACGCTCTCGGCGGCGGAGAGGCTCGCGGTGAGGCTCGCGGTCTGTGACAGGTCGAGCAGCACCGAAGCAAGAACGTTGTCCTTGTCGTCCAGGGAAACACCGCCGATAAGGTCCGATGCGTTCTCGCGCTCGGCGAGCCAGCGCGAGGCTTCATCGCTCGCTCCACGCGGCGAGAGGACATACACGGAAGAGCCGGCGATGCTGCGATCGCGAATCGAATCGGCATGAATTGACACGAACAGGTCGGCCTTCTGGGCGCGCGCCCGGTTCATGCGATCGCGCAAGGTCACGTAGTAGTCGCCGTCGCGGATCAGCACCGCGCGCATGCCCGGCTCGTGATTCACACGCTCGGCCAGGGCACGGGCGACGGCGAGTACGACATCCTTCTCTCGCGTGCCACTACGCCCGATGGCACCCGGATCATCGCCGCCGTGACCAGCGTCGACCGCGATCACGAGGTCGCGTGCCGCGTCGGCCTCGGGCGCGTGCTGCACCCTCACCGGTGCCGGCTGACCCGGCAACTCGAGATCGATGACGAGCCGGTTGCCGTAGGTCTCGTTGGGATCCACCGCGAAACTCTTGGGCTGAACCGCCGAATTGAGGTCGAGCACCACACGCAGGCTCCCGTCGTCGCGCGCGCCCAGGCGCACGCTGCGGATCACTCCCTGCCCCGCCGGCGGCGTGAGCGAGCTCGCCGCCGTGGCGCCGGCGACATCGACTACGACGCGATCGGGATCGCGCAGCGTGAAGAGATTGTGGGTCGCAGGGCCGCTCAGCTCGAGCACGACCCGGGTGTGATCAGGTCCGGCCCAGAGTCGCACGTCGCGGATTTCGACCGAGTGAGCAGTACCGATGCCCAGAATCTGCAGGACAGCAAGAACGATGTAGGGCGCGGCGCGTTTCGGCATGGACCCAAAGCACGGGTTGCAGTGCCGCTACTGTAAACTGGCCGGCAAGAAGTTTTCAATAGAAATTATGAACATATGAAGCGATGCTGAACGCTTACCTTCACAACCGCCGCTTTGCAGCAGCCTGTGTCAGTCGCGACAGCACACGCTTTCCGGCGGTGCTCAGTGCCCTGATTGCGATCCGTCGCCCGGGATCCGCCACTGAAAGATGAATCTCGAGGTCTGCGAGCGGCAGTGCTCCTTGGCCGCGCTCCGGCCATTCGATTAGAAAGACTCGTCCCGGCTCCAACAGTTCGCGCACTCCGAGCGCCTCAATTTCCTGCGCTGACTGAACGCGATACAGATCGAGATGCGAGATCTCGAGTGGCGCCACGGAGTAGCTTTCGAACAGCGTGAACGTCGGGCTGCGCACGGTTCCCGTGATCCCGAGAGCACGCAGGAAGCCGCGCACCAGCGTGGTCTTTCCCGCTCCGAGTTCGCCCTGCAAACCGATCACCAGCGGTGCGTCGGACGGGTAATCGAGCGCGGCCGCCAGGCTCGCTCCGAGCTCCAGCGTCGCGTCGGGGTCCGGCGCGTTCAGGTCGAGTGTTGTGGATTCAGGCATGCCGGCAACCGCGCAATCACGTCGCTCGCTATCAATCCGCGCTCACCGCCCTGGGCTGCCGCATCGCCTGCCAGGGCGTGAGCGAGCACGGCAACGCGGGCGGCGGTCCATGGATCACGAAGCTGACCCAACATGGCACCAATGACACCGGCGAGCACATCGCCCATCCCCGCGGTCGCCATGCCTGGATTGCCGCGATTGCAGAGCGCGGGCGTGCGTCCGTTCGCTCCGATCAGCGTGCCTGCACCCTTTAGCACCACGACGCCGCCATAACGTGCGTGCAACTCCGCGAGAGCGCCCAGGCGATCGTTCTGCACCGATTCGGTATCGGTGCCTAGCAGTCGCGCGGCTTCGCCCGGATGCGGAGTGAGGATCCAGTCCTCGCGTCGACGTGGAATCGTCGCCAACAGGTTGAGCGCGTCTGCATCCAGCACCAGGGGACGCTCGGCGTTTTGCACGCGATCGAATATCGCACGCCCCCAGGTGTCGCGTCCGAGCCCCGGCCCGGCAACGATCAGAGCCGCCTGTTCGATCAGGGGCTCGAGTGCGGGCAGGTCCTCTACGGCGTGACACATGAGTTCGGGGCGGCCCGCCATCACCGCGGTGAGGTTCGAGGCTCGCGTCGCAACCGTGACCAGACCGGCACCACTGCGCAGACAGGCCTCGGCGCACAAGCGCGCGGCACCGGGCATCCCCGCCCCACCCGCCACGACCAGTACATGACCGAATTCACCTTTGTGAGCCGTGCGCCGACGGCGCGGCAGAACCCGCATGACGAATTCGCGATCCAGCCGATCCACGGCCGGAAGCGCGAGCTCCGGTGGCACGGCGACATCGAGTGCATCGAATTCGAGTTCACCGCTCGCGTCCGGCCCCGCGCCGAGAAACAGTCCGACCTTCAGGCCAACGAACGAGATCGTGCGGCTCGCCTGCACGCAGTGTCCCATCACGCGCCCGGTGTCCGCGTGCAGACCGCTCGGCAGGTCGATCGCGAGCACCGGCCGCCCGCTCGTGTTGACCTGGTCGACCACACTGCACGCACTCGCATCCAGCGGCCGGTCGAGCCCGGTGCCGAACAGCGCGTCCACGATGACGTCGGCGTTTGCCAGCCGCGCGGCTTCGAAAGACTTGATCGCCACGCCTGCATCGCGACATTCCTGCCAGGCCCGCCGCGCCTCTGCGGCGAGCCGCTGCGGATCCGCGATCGCGGCGACTTCCACCTGCAGACCCGCGCGCTGCGCGAGTGCGGCGACGAGATAGCCGTCACCGCCATTGTTGCCACCGCCGCACAGCACGACGATTCGCTGCGCCTGTGGCCAACGCGTGCGCAGCGCCCGGAAGGCAGCGTCGCCCGCGCGCATCATCAAGGTGAAGCCGGCAATCCCGAGCGTATCGATCGCGTATCGATCCAAGGCGCGCACTTGCGCGGCCGTGTACAGGGCTGTCGGGAGGCTGACCACGGCGACGATTATACTGAGGCAATGGATGTGCTCCCTGATGCAAGTGCTTCGAGACCCGGGTCCGATCCGCGCGATCCCGGGACGCTGGCGGCACTCATCAAGCAGTGGGGCGAGGAGCTCGGCTTCCAGCAGGTCGGAATCGCGGGTGTCGAGCTCGCGCAGGACGAATCGCATCTGCAGGAATGGCTCGCGCGCGGCTGGCATGGCGACATGGATTACATGGCCCGGCATGGCACGCGCCGCAGTCGACCAGCCGATCTGGTGCCTGGAACGCTGCGCGTCGTCTCCGTGCGCATGGACTACTTGCCGCCCGCAACCAGAGATGCCTGGTCCGTCATGGCGGATGCGGAGCGCGGGTTCATTTCGCGCTACGCGCTCGGGCGCGACTATCACAAGGTCCTGCGGCAACGGCTGCAGAAGCTCGCTGACCGCATCGTGGCGGAGGTGGGGCCGTTCGGCTATCGGGTGTTCGTCGACAGCGCTCCGGTCCTCGAGAAGGCGCTGGCGCGTGACGCGGGCCTCGGCTGGATCGGCAAGCACACCAACCTGCTCAATCGCAAGGTGGGCTCCTGGTTTTTTCTCGGCGAGCTCTTCACCGATCTGCCGTTGCCCGTCGATCAGGCACCGACCAACCACTGCGGCAGCTGCACTGCGTGTATAGATATCTGCCCGACGCAGGCGATTCGCGGACCCTACCAGCTGGACGCGCGACGCTGCATTTCGTATCTCACCATCGAGCATCAAGGCGCGATCCCGGTGGAGCTGCGCAAGGCGATCGGCAATCGCATCTACGGCTGTGACGACTGTCAGCTGGTGTGTCCCTGGAATCGCTACGCGCGCCTGAGCAGCGAGATGGACTTCAGGCCCCGACACAGCCTCGATGATGTTGCACTCACCGAGCTGTTCGCATGGTCGGAGGCGACGTTCCTGGAGCGCACCGCCGGGAGCGCGATCCGCCGCATCGGCTATCAGCGCTGGCTGCGCAATATTGCCGTGGCACTGGGCAATGCTCGGCCGGGAGCGGCGATTCGCGCCGCCATCGAGAGTCGGCGCGAGGATCCTTCAGCCCTGGTTCGAGAGCACGTGGGCTGGGCGCTGGAGCAACAGCAAGAAGCAAGAACCTAGCAGCGCCTCACGCGCTCGTGCTGCCGGCCTTCAAGTTCGCCTGCCGCGGTTCCACTTTCACGTTATCGATCAGTCTCGCCCTGCCGAGGCGGGCGGCAGCGAGAATCCTGATCTCCGCCTGTGCATCCTGTACCGGCTGCAGATCGTGGGCCTGCCGGATGGCGAAATACTCGGGGCGAAATCCTGCCTCCACGAGGTTCTGCATTCCGGTCTGTTCGATTCTCTCGAACTGCGTGGTGCCGGATTCGATCTCCCGTCGCGCCGCTTCCAGGGCGGCGAATAGCCGCGGCGCCAACTGACGTTCTTCGGCGCCGAGATAGCGATTGCGCGAGCTGAGCGCGAGGCCGTCCGTTGCGCGCGCCGTAGCCATGCCGCGCACTTCGATCGGCATGCACAGGTCCGCGACCAGGCGGCGAATGATGAGGAGCTGCTGAAAGTCCTTTTCACCAAACACCGCGAGATCCGGATGGACGATATTGAGCAGTTTCGCGACCACCGTGGCCACGCCAGCGAAGTGACCCGGACGGACAGCACCGCATAGGATGCCCGACAGTTCCGGCACATCGACGATAGTGCTGTGCTGATGGCCAGCGGGATAGATCTCATCGACCCCGGGCTGGAACAACAGATCTGCCTTGGCCGTGTCGAGGAGCCGGCGATCTTCCTCCGGTGTGCGTGGATACGCGGCGAAGTCCTCCTTTGGCCCGAACTGCAACGGATTGACGAATATGCTGACGATCACGCGATCGGCCGCATCACGCGCCTGGCGGATGAGGCGAATGTGCCCGTCGTGCAGGTTCCCCATCGTCGGCACGAGGGCGATCTTGTGATTCTGTCGCCGCCAGCCCGACACGCGCTCGCGAAGCGGAGCAATGCGTGCGAGCTCGTCCATTTCAGAAGCAGTGCTCGGGCGCGGGATAACTGCGATCCTTCACCGCTCGCACGTAGCTCCGTACCGCCTGCAAGGGACTGCCGGCGCCCTCCATGAAATTGCGGGTGAAGCGCGGCTTGCGCCCGGTGGTGATGTCGAGAATGTCGTAGAGCACGAGAATCTGCCCGTCGACGTCCGGGCCGGCGCCAATCCCGATCACCGGCACATCGAGCGCGCGCGTGATGGTCGCGCCCAGCTCCGAGGGTATGCACTCGAGCAACACGATATCGGCGCCGGCCGCTGCAAGCGCCTGCGCATCACCGAGCATCTGCTTGGCAGCCTGCTCTTCGCGCCCCTGCACACGAAAGCCGCCGATCTTGTGCACCGACTGCGGCTTGAGCCCGAGATGCGCGCACACCGCGATGTCATGGCCGGCGAGAAACGCCACCGTCTCGAGCTGCCCGGCGCCGCTCTCCAGCTTCACCATCTTGGCGCCGCCTTCCTGCATCAGGCGCACGGCGTTCTGCAGCGCCTGCTCCTTGGAGGAGTAGCTCATGAACGGCATGTCGGCAACCAGGAACGGACGATACAGGCCGCGCGCGACTATGCGGCTGTGGTAGATGACGTGCTCCATGGTGACTGGCACGGTCGTGTCGTGGCCCTGTATGACCATGCCGAGCGAATCGCCGACCAGCACCAGGTCGACGTCGGCCTCATCCAGCAGTACGGCGAAGCTCGCGTCGTAGCAGGTCAGGCAGGCGATCTTCTCGCCCTCCGCCTTCATTTTTCCGAGGGTTGCTACGTTGACGGGCGGGCGCGCCGCGCCGCGCAATTGCAGCTGGGTATACATGAGGGGAATGAAGAATGGCCTACTTTAACGGCAACAATCAAATGGCCGCTCAAGGGCATCTCTAACGCTCCAGCCCGCTGGGCGCCGGATTGAAGTAATGCCGCCCGCGACGCGTGCGCTGGATTTCGCGGAACAGCAGCTCGTAGTCCTGCTCGCTGTTGACCAGGTCGATGGCGGCCGTGTTGACGATCAGCAACGGCGCGGCGTCGTAGTGCAGGAAGAAACGCGCGTAGGTGTCGGAGATCCGTTCCATGTAGCTGCGCTCAATGAGTTGCTCGTAGCGGATCCCGCGGCGCGCGACGCGCTCCACCAGCACCTCGACGGGCGCCTGCAGGTAGATCACCAGATCGGGCCTGGGCGCATCGATCGCGAGCTTGGCGTAAACCTGTTCGTAGAGCGCGTATTCCTCGTCGTCGAGCGTTACGCGCGCAAACAACCGATCCTTGTCGAGCAGATAGTCCGCCACCCGCACCGGATCGAACAGGTCCTGCTGGCGGAATTCCTGCAGCTGGCGCGCGCGCTGAAACAGAAAGAAGAGTTGAGTCGGAAAGGCCGCGGCGCGCGGGTTGCGGTAGAAGCGTTCGAGAAACGGATTCTCTTCGGTCTGCTCGAGGACCAGCTCGCTGCCGAAACTCTGCGCGAGACGGCGCGCCAGGCTGGTCTTGCCAACGCCAATCGGCCCCTCGACCACGACGAAACGGTGCACCGGCGCTGTCGACATGGCTGCCTTGGTTCTCCGCAGTGAACAGCGCTAGCGCCGGCCCGTTGCGCGCGCGATGGGCTTCAGTCCCCCCGAGCCCAGCTGTCGCGCCAGTTCGCCGACCGGACCACGGCCCGGAATGACGATGGCCGGCGCAATATCGGCGAGAGGATACAGGACGAAATTGCGCTCATGAATACCGGCGTGCGGAACGGTCAGGCCTGGCTCCTCGATCTGCAGGGCGTCGTACAACAGCAGGTCGAGATCGATGCGCCGCGGTCCCCAGCGCATCGGTGGCGGCGTGCGTCCCATCTCGCGCTCGATGCGCTTGAACTGCTCGAGCAGCTCACGTGGCGGGAGCTGCGTGAGCAGCCCCGCCACGGCGTTGACGAACTCAGGCTGATCTGCCGGTCCCATCGGAGCACTCGCATAGAAACCCGAATGCAGCACGCGCCGGGTGCGTGGGATGCCCGCGATGTGTGCCAGCGCCGTCTCCACCTGCACTTCGGGCCGATCGAGATTGCTGCCGAGCGCTACGTAAGCTGGAATCCAGTGCATCCTGGCTCAGCTGGGTGCGGAGGTGCGGCGTCCGCGGCGCCGGCGACGGCGTGGCCGCCGAGTGCCGGGCGCATGCGCCGGCCCGGTCCCGGACTTGACCATGGCCTCGCGCTCGGCGGGCGAGGCAACCTGCACGTCCGTCCACCATTTGGCAATCTCTGGATCCTCCGCGCCGAACTGTGCGCGCAACAGGAGCAGGTCGTACGCCGCCCGAAAGCGCGGATGGTTGAGAAGCGAGAGCGCCTTCTTGCCGTCACGCCGCTTGAACCGCGGCTGCAACGTGAACATCTCACGCATCGGCAGCGTGAAGCGGCGCGGGATCGAGACCCGCGTCTGCTGCGCGCGTACCGCGTCTTCGCATGCATTGAACAGCGCCAGCGTTTCCGGCTGTCCGTTTTCCTGCAGGCGCGCGGCGCGTTCCCTCACCGGTCCATAGAAGAGGATCGCGAACAGGAACGTCGGCGTGACTGGCTTGTCGGCGGCGACGCGCGCATCGGTACTTTCAAGACCAGCTTGCAGCAATTGCGCTTCCGGTCCGCTCTGTGCGCGCTTGAGCAGCTCTCCTACCTGGGGGAAGAGCGGCTCGAGCAGACCATAGTGACGCAACAGCCGCAGCGCTTCGGCGCCGAAGCCGCTCAGGAACAGCTTGAGCGTTTCGTCGAACAGCCGCGCCGCGGGCACGTGCGTGAGCAGGTACGCCAGCTCGTGGAGGGGCTGTTCGGTGTGCGGCTCGATCGAGAAGCCGAGCTTCGCTGCAAAGCGGATTGCGCGCAGCATCCGCACCGGATCCTCGTGATAACGCGTTACCGGGTCGCCGATGAGCCGCAGGCGACGCGCAGCGACATCCTGCACCCCGCCGACGAAGTCCCACACCGAGAAGTCCTCGATGTTGTAGTAGAGCGCGTTCGCGGTGAAGTCGCGCCGCCAGACGTCCTCCTCGATCGTGCCGTACACGTTGTCGCGCAGGATCCGCCCGCGCGCATCCAGCACTCGCTGTGCTGCTGCATCCTTCGCGTGCCACTCATCCTCGTCGCGTTCTTCAGGCTGCCACTGAGTCGCGGCTCGGAAGGTCGCCACTTCGACGATCTCGTTGCCGAAGTACACGTGCGCCAGCCGGAAGCGCCGGCCGATCAGGCGGCAATTGCGAAACAGCGCGCGCACCTCGTCAGGAGACGCATTGGTCGCGATGTCGAAGTCCTTCGGCTGCAGGCCGAGCAACAGGTCGCGCACGCTCCCGCCGACCAGGAAGGCCTGGTAGCCGCCTTCCTTGAGGCGATACAACACCCGCAGCGCGTTGGCTGAGATCGCGGAGCGCGAGATCGGGTGCTCGGAACGCGGAACGACGGTCGGTTGCGCGCCGGATGGGGCGAGGTTCAAATTGGTTTTTCGCTTGAGGGTCGAAAGGCGGCCCGTATAATACCGCGCCGGCTCGGCACCCCGCCCGAACGAAACGCTCCCATCGTCTAGAGGCCCAGGACACAGCCCTCTCAAGGCTGGTACGAGGGTTCGAATCCCTCTGGGAGCGCCAACTCTTTCAACTACTTACGTCCACCGCGTGAGGCCTCGTACGGAACGGCGCGCACGTTTTCAGCGCGCCCTAGCCTCCCAGCGGTGGGAACTAGGGTCCAAGGCCCGGCTGGCAACGGTCGGGCCTTTTTCACTTGGCGGATAAACGGGTCTACTCGTCGTCTTCCGTGACCGCCGCCCGCATTTCGTCTCGCGCGAAGGCATATGCCGCTCTGAGAGCTTCGAGTTCCGCTGACGCGTGGCTCGCCACGCGCTGATCGATTGCCACTCGCGCCCACTCAAAGCAGACAGCAAGCTCACGTTGCACTGAGGTCGGCAGCAAGTTTCTCAGCAGTTCGACCGACCGGTAGACCGCTTCTGCGGTTCCCTCATCAGTCGAGCGATGCTTCAACGAAAACTTGCGAATGCTCGTTGTATCAAGATCGTCTGAAGGGTTGTCTTCGCTCATCGCTGCTCAATGCCGAATAGAAATGGGCCGCATGGTCCCTCGCCATCGGTTCTTCTTTTTCTAAGACAAGCAGTGTAGCGCCTCGTGCTACGCCAATCCTGCGTAAATGTGAGCTGCTTCACACTTCGCACGATTTTTCCGCCTTCCTGAGCCCGTGCTGTACGCGCGCATAGCCCCGAAGAACGCACCGTCAGTCAGCGGCGTCGGCGACACCGAAGCCACGCTGATCTATCGGCTCAACGATGAATCCTCGAACTGGCCAGCTGCTCAGCACCGAACTGTCCGGCGGTGGCGGAGCGGACACAACGAGTCCCGGCTCGGGAGGGTCAGCCGCACTTCAGGAAGTCGGTGGTGGCGAAACCATCGGTACGATCGGCCTGGCCGATACGTTCCACAACGGTTGGCGCGTCTCGTTCGCGGTACGGTAGGACGTTTCCCGAGTTCTCAACGCATCATTGCTTTGACGAGTCAATCGGCGCAGCCTGTGGGACGTGGAAGTCACGGGTTACTCAATGTGGTAACCCACACGACACCGCACAGAGGGCCGTTCGCGACGGCCCTTTCTAATTTCTGAATCCGCATATTCCCGGCGGCTATCCCATTAAGGGAGCGCGCGTCCATGGTTCGAATCCCTCTGGGAGCCGGAACTAAAACTGTAACTTATCGGTACTGTCGGCGACCGCGGGAGTCCGCTCTAGCAGTACGTAGCGTCGACCTTCCGGCACCTCGATCACGCGCTCGACGTTCAATCCCAGGGCCCGCGCCAGCCGAGCTGCAGAGCTGTCTTGCGGCTGGTCGTGCAAGCGTCGCGCAAGATGCCAGCGGCGCAAGGCCATGCTGAGGGGACCGGACGCGTGACCGGGGAGCTGGACGAGAACGCGCACGTTCGCATCCCGCGCGAGCAGCGCTGCGATCGCTTGCTGCGCTGGCTTCTCATCGTCCGCATTTACTTCGACCGGAGACGCTGCGGATGAGTCGTAGTCCAGCATCGCGATGGTCGTTTCGTCCGGCTGGTAGAGCGCCAACTGATTCGATCCGCTGAACTGGCGCACTTCGGACGCAATGCGGCGCAGGTCCTGCCAGCTGTCGATGATCGGGAACACGAAAATGCCGACGCCCGTCACGAGGATTGCGAACGCCGCATAGAGTCTCGCCAGGGCTGCGAGGGGTTGGGGGATGGCCATGCGTCGAATCGCAACGATGACGAGCGCCGCCGCACCGAGGCATGCGGTGATCCCTACCGCTACGCGCGGCAGATCGAACACTCCACCGTCACGGGCGCCAACGATCATTATCGGCACCGCCAGTGCAACCACGCCGATCACACCGACCACCACCCACGCGGTCGCGCGCAGCAGTCCGAGCTCGATTCGATCGGGCGCTGCCAGCCGCTCGCTGACCCACAATCCGATCATCAGTCCGACGGCTGGCAGTAGCGGCGCGACGTAGATTCCCCGCGCGGTCGAGGAAATCGACAACAGCAAGGTCCCGGGCACGATCACCGCAACGATGAGCTTCCACGGCAGCGTCTCGGTGCCACCTGCACGAATCCGCTGATACGCGTGCCGACCGGCCGCAATTGCCAGCAGCGTCCAGGGCGCGAGGAAAGCGGGCGCCTGCAGCAGGTACTTGCCGAACCAGTTGTGATGCCCACGCGCATATTCGAAGCCCGCCGCGGCCGGAACGTCTACGAACCGACCGACGAGGTTGTACCAGAAGAGCACCTTGAGGAGTTCGGCGCCGTCACTGCGTTGCGCGACATTCCAGATCCAATAGCCGATGGCGCCTACTTGTATCGCAAACCCTGCGTACAGCTCCCAGCATTTGAGCTCGTGCCAGCGTCGCTCCCACGCGAGGAGCACCAGGAACGCGAGGCCAGGTACGATCCAGCCGATCGCGCCTTTCGACAAGAACCCGCCGAGCATCCCGACGTGCATGAGGATGTACCACGCCAGCTTGGCGCGTCCCCGAGCGGCTATGAGACCACGGTGAAGTCCGAGCAGCGCCACTGCGACGCACGCGACCAGCGGCGCATCGGTCACCAGCCAGATCGAGACCTGGTAGGCGAGTTGGAAAGATCCCGCCGCGAGGCCCGCGACCACCGCCGCCACCTCATCCCGCATCGCCTTCGCCAGTCCCGCCACCGCGAGGACCGTGATCATCGCGTACAGCAAGTTTGGCAGGCGCGCGGCGCCCGGCGTTGGTCCCAGCGCCGACATGGAGGTGGCTACCGCCCAGTACGCGAGTGGCGGCTTCTCCGCGAACGGTTTGCCGGCAAATTCCGGAATGGATTTGTCGGTCTGCCTCATCATGTGCCAGGCGATATCCGCTTCGCGCGGCTCATCCGGCGTCCAGAAGCTTCGACCGAAGAGGCCTACCAGCCAGATCGGCAGCAGCGCAGCGACGACGAATACCGGCCATGCACGCATCAGCACCGCACCTTTGCTCAAGAGCACCGAAGAGGGTTCGGACCTGATGGTGAGACGCCGAGGGCAAATGAGATCTATCGGGTGGCGGGCAATCAGGCGTTGGTTTACGGTACGCACGTTCATCTTTGCAGGCCGTGCGTGAACCCAGCCGACAAACGCCTGATCGATCTGGTCGACAAGTGGCTCGCGAGTCTCGAGCTGCACTTGAAGTATTCGGGACTCGACGAGGCCAGCTACTGGCGCGTGCAGCCGTGGGTCAAGCACGAGCGGCCGTCACGCTGGATCATCGAGCTCGCGCGCCAGAAAGCGCAGCAGCTCAAGGAGCAGCTCGAAGCGCGCATCGCGATGGGCGACGCGAAGTTCGGTGACTCGCTCGAGCTGATGGCTTTCCTCAGCAACCTGGTCGGCTCGCAACACGTCGAGCGCTTCATTCCGCTCGCGGAAGCGAGCAGCGAGGTCGATCTTTCGGCGGCGCCACCCGAACCGATCGTCCGCGCGGCGGCGCCCGCTCCCGCAGCGCGAGCTGCCGCGCCCACGGCAGATACGACCCAACAAAGCGCGGTTCGCACGCAACCACGCAAGGCCATTTCCGATACCACGCGCGAGATGCCGCGGCCACCCGCGGGCGCCTCAGCACGGGAGCCGAGCCGCCATGCCTCCTCGCAGCGTGCAGAAGCGCGCAGAGGTGCGACTCGCCGCGAGCACCGGGCTCCGAACCCGGCACCCAAGGCGAAAGCAGAGCCACGCGCCGATCCGGAACGCGAGAAGGCGGTCGTCGCGGATGCGGTGCGCCTCCTGGGCTGGGGACGCAAGTGGCACGAAATTCCGGAACTCATCAGCCGCATGGCCGATCGCCCGGCGATCTCAGAGGTGCGACGTATCCTGCGCGATCACAAGCCGGCTATCGAAAGGGAACTCGATCGCGACGGCTGAGCCGCGCAGCCTCAGTCGGCCCCCATCTTCGAGAACGTGACGACGTGACCCGCGGGCTCGCGCACGATGATCTCGGTTGCGCCGTAGAACGTCTTGCGCTTCGGCACGACGTAGTCGATGCCCTTCAGTGCAGTCTCGAAGCTCGTCAGGTCGTCGACGTCCACGTACAGGAACTGGCGGCTCGTTGCGGCTTCCGATCCGAGCGGTGGGATGTCCGAGCCAACGCTGGACCAGGTCTGGTACATCACCTCGATGCCGTCGCGCATCAGCAGCACAAAGCCCAGGTGATCGCCCTCGGGCACTTCAGCCAGGCGCGTGAAACCGAGGCGCTTCTCCCAGAAATCCAGACAAGGTTCGATCCGCTTCACGAACAGGACCGGGGTCAGCTTCTTTACCTGCATTGCCATCTCCCGAAAAGTTGCCACGCCACTCCGGCGCGCGCACAGTCAGTGTGCGCACGCCGGCTGGCGAGTTCAATGGCGCTTGAGTACTCTCTTGCGGCAACCGCTCGCAGAAGCGCTCGATAGAATGCTCGCAAGGAGACCGCAATGGCCGATGACCAGTCCTCGTCCGCAATGCGCACCACAGTCCTGATCAGCGCTGCCGCCATCGCCGCGTTGGCGATGTACTCGATTGCCAGCCTCGCCCAGGAGAAGCCGCCGTCGAAGGCAGAGCAGGCGATCAAGTACCGGCAATCCGTCTACAAGGTGATCCTGTGGAACTTCGGCCCGATGGCGGGCATGGCGCAGGGAAAGGTTCCGTACGACGCGGCGGATTTCTCCAAGCGCGCCGAGCGCGTTGCCAACATGGCGCCGATGCTGCTGGAGGGCTACCCGCCCGAGTCGGGCACCGGCGCACCCACGCGCGCCAAGCCCGAGATCTGGCAGAATTTCGATGAGTTCACGAAGTTGATGCACAACATGCAGGACAAGGCCGCAGCGCTCGCCAACGTGGCTAAAGAAGGCAATCTCGACAAATCACGCGCTGCCGTGGGTGAACTGAGCGACGCCTGCAAGGCCTGCCACGACAAGTACCGCGCCGAGAAGCCGTCCTAGAACAGCATCAGCGAGGGCTCCGGCGCCGTCGCGACGATGATGTAGAGCGCGACCGCGCACGCTGCGGCCAGCGCGAGCGCCAGCAGCACACGCGACCCGGCGATGCCGGCATCACTCGGCAACCAGGTGCCGGACTTGCGACCGGTGATCATCGGTCCGACCAGGTTCTCACCGCGCAGAAAAAAATAGGCCGATACCGCGACCAGGTGCAGACCGATCGCGTACCACAGCGCGTCGGCGAGGATTCGATGCCAGCCGGAAAGACTGTCGCTGGTGGCATCGGTGATGTAGCCGTAGAGCGGACCGGCGTTGAAGATCTCATCGTTGGCGTACAGCCCCGTCACGCCCTCCGCGGCAACGAGGACGAGCAGGAGCATCACCATCCAGCCGCCAAGAGGATTGTGGCCGAGATGGGCAACCGAGCGCGGCGAAAGCCAGTCGCGCGCGTAGCGCCATGCGGCAGACGGGCCGCGCAGGAAATTGGTGAAACGCGCGTAGCGCGGGCCGACGCAGCCCCACGCACAGCGAAAGCCCACCAGCACCAGGCACGCGTAGCCGAACCATCGATGCCAGGCAAACGCTGTCGTTCCCAGTTTGTGTGTAATCCAGGCACCGAGAACCGAGAGCGCGAGCAGCCAATGAAACAGCCGCAACGGCAAGTCCCAGATGAGCTGTGCGCTGGTGCGCGTGCTGGAGGTCACTCGAACTCCTGTCTCGGCGCGTGACATTAACGCAATTTCATCTGGGGGCGCGCGCCTTGAATTTTGCCGCTATGCTCGACACAATCGCGGCCCGGAAAAAAGCACACTCGACAGGGGAACCGCGGTCGCACCGGCCCGGTCTCAAGGCTCCCAAATACAACCAACATCGCGGTTCCTGACAGCTCCATGATTGAAATCGAAAACCTGACCAAGCGCTACGGAACCCATACGGCCGTGGACAGCGTGAGCTTCCGCGTGCAGCCGGGTGAAGTGCTCGGCTTCCTCGGGCCGAACGGCGCCGGCAAGTCCACCACGATGCGCATGATCGCGGGCTTCCTCGCCCCAACCTCGGGCCGCGCGCGCGTCTGCGGACACGATGTGGAGCTCGAGCCGCTCGCCGCCAAGGCGTGCATGGGCTACCTGCCGGAGGGCGCACCGAGCTACGGTGAGATGAACGTGCGGCGCTTCCTGGAATTCATCGCCGATGTGCGCGCGTTGCAGGGAGAGCGTCGCCGCAGCCGGCTCGATGACGTGATCGGCCGACTGCATCTCGGCCCGGTGCTCGAGCAGACGATCGAAACGCTGTCGAAGGGATTCCGCTGTCGCGTCGGCCTGGCGCAGGCGCTCCTGCACGATCCCCAGGTATTGATCCTCGATGAGCCGACCGATGGTCTGGACCCGAACCAGAAGCACGAGGTGCGCACGCTCATCAACGCCATGGCCGCGGACAAGATCATCGTGATCTCGACCCACATCCTGGAAGAGGTCGATGCCGTGTGCACACGCGCGATCATCATTTCCGAGGGCCGGATCGTCGCCGACGAGAAGCCGCAGAGCCTCGCCGCGCGCTCGCGCTATCACAACGCCGTGACGGTCGGCTTTGCCGACGCCACGCTGCTGGCACGGGCACGAGCCATGATCGCTTCGCTGCCGCAGGTCGCCGCAGTGGAAGCGCGCGACAAGGAGCTGCGCCTCACGGCATTGCCAAAGTCCGGACAACCGATCCTGCCGCTGCTCAGCGACCTCGCGCGCCGCGAGCAATGGGCGATCAGCGAACTGCACCTCGAATCGGGACGGCTCGATGAGGTGTTCCGCGCCGTAACTCAGGGGGCTTGATGCGAAATATCGCAGCCGTTTTCCGGCGCGAGCTGGCCAGCTACTTCGTCACGCCGGTCGCGTATGTATTCATCATCATCTTCCTGATTCTTTCGGCTGCCTTCACGTTCTACCTCGGCGGCTTCTATGAGCGGGGCCAGGCGGACCTCGCGCCGTTCTTCAATTTTCATCCGTGGTTGTATTTGTTCCTGATCCCGGCGGTCTCGATGCGGCTGTGGGCCGAGGAGCGCAAGAGCGGCAGCATCGAGCTGCTGATGACGTTGCCGATCACCCTGGCGCAGGCGGTGTGGGGCAAGTTTCTCGCGGCCTGGTGCTTTGCCGGCATTGCGCTCGCCCTCACCTTTCCAATCTGGGTGACGGTGAACTACCTCGGCAAACCCGACAATGGCGCGATTCTCGCGGCGTACATCGGCAGCTTGCTGATGGCGGGCGGATTCCTGGCGATCGGCGCGTGCATGTCGGCACTGACCCGCAACCAGGTCATCGCCTTCATCCTCGGCGTCGTCGGGTGCGTCATTTTCCTGCTGAGCGGCTTCCCGCTGGTGCTCGATGTCGTGCGCAGCTGGGCGCCCGCGGCGCTCGTCGATGCCGTCGCATCACTCAGCTTCCTCAGCCACTTCGAATCGATCTCCAAGGGCGTAATCGATCTGCGCGACCTGCTGTATTTCGCGCTGCTGATCGGCTGCTGGCTCACCGCGACTGGCATCGTGCTCGACATGAAGAAGGCGAACTAGCTCTATGGCGTTCGATTTGCACAAGGTCTGGCAGGGCCACGGGCGGAGCGGCGCGATCGCGCTGCTGCTGCTCGCGGTGCTCTTCATCGGGCTGGTCATCGTCATCAACTACGGGCTGCGTGGCGCGCGCGTCGACCTCACGCAGAATCGCCTGTACACGCTCGCCCCGGGCACGCGCAACATCCTCAAGAACCTCGACGAGCCGATCAACCTGTACTTCTACTTCACGCGCGGCGCCGCCGACCAGGTGCCGTACATCAAGACCTACGCCAACCGCGTACGCGACATGCTGGAGGAACTGGCGGCGCGCTCGAATGGCAAGATCCGCCTGCAGGTGATCGACCCGGAGCCGTTTTCGGAAGCGCAGGACCGCGCCGATGAGTTGGGCGTCTCCGCGGTGCCGCTGGGAGCCACCGGAGAGACGCTGTACTTCGGCCTCGCGGGCACCAACTCCACCGACGGGCGCGCCGTGATCGACTTCTTTCAGCCCGAGAAGGAGGAATTCCTCGAGTACGACCTCGCGAAGCTCATCGTCGATCTCTCGCGGCCCAAGAAGGCGGTGATCGGACTGCTGAGCACGCTGCCGATGGGCACCGATTTCAACCAGGCGACCGGCCAGATGCGCGAACCGTGGGTCGTGATGCAGCAGCTCGAGCAGCTCTTCACGGTAAAGACGCTCACGCCCGCACTCAGCAGCATCGATCCGGACGTCGATGCGCTGATGCTGGTGCATCCGAAGGGCCTGTCGCAATCCGCGCTCTACGCGATCGATCAATTCGTGCTGCGCGGCGGGCGGATGCTGGTGTTCGTCGATCCGCAGGCCGAGGCTGATCCCGCCGGCGCGCAGCAACCCGGCAACCCGTTCGGCAACATGGGCGCTGACAAGAGCTCGAACCTCGCGCCGCTGTTTGCCGCCTGGGGCATCGAGTTCAATCCACGGCAGGTCGTCGGCGATATGCAGTACGCGCTCTCGGTGGGCACTCGCACCGGCGAGTCGACGCGTCACATCGCCTTCATCGGCTTCGACAAGGAGGCCCTCAACGCCAAGGACGTGATCACCACCGGGCTCAAGAACATCAATGCGGCGACCGTCGGCAGCCTGAAGCTCAAGAACGGCAGCAGCCTCACGTTCGAGCCCCTGCTCCAGTCGAGCGCGCAGGCGGGCCTTCTGCCAGTGGAACGCTTCGCGTTCCTGTCCGATCCGGCGACTCTGCGCGATGGCTTCCGCCCTACCGGCGAGCGCTACGTGATCGCGGCACGCCTCAGTGGCAAGCTCAAGACCGCCTTTCCGAATGGCAACCCCGCCGCGAACACGACCCCCGCGCCACCCTCGCCAATCCCTGCGGCACTCAAGGAGTCCGCCCAGCCCGCGAACATCGTGGTCGTGGCCGATACCGACCTCCTGACGGACAACCTCTGGGTGCGCAGCCAGTCGTTCTTCGGTCAGCGTTTCGCGACGGCGTGGGCAAACAATGGCGACTTGGTCTTCAATGCCATCGACAATCTCACCGGCAACGGCGATCTGATCAGCATTCGCGGCCGCGCCAGCTTCGTGCGTCCCTTCGAGCGGGTCGAGGCGCTGCGGCGCGATGCCGAGGATCGCTTCCGCGCCAAGGAGCAGGAGCTCCAGCAGCAGCTGCGCGAGACCGAGCAGAAGCTCACCGAATTGCAGTCGCGGCGCAGTGACAAGTCCTCACTCATCCTGACGCCCGAACAGGAGAAGGAACTGACGCGCTTCCAGGACGAGAAGGTCCGCATCCGCAAGGACCTGCGCGAAGTGCGTCACGGCCTCGACCAGGATATCGAACGGCTGGGCACCGTACTGAAGCTCGTCGACATCCTGCTGGTGCCGGTGTTGATCCTGATCGCCGCCCTGCTCGCCTACGTGTGGCGCCGACAGCGTCGCGCCCCGACAGCCTGAGGTTCACGATGAGCTCCCGTCGCCTGGTCGTCCTGTTGGCGCTCGGTCTTCTCGTCATCGCCGGTGCCATCTGGCTCAGTTTGCAGCGCAGCCTGCCGCGCGACACCACGGTAGCGCGCCACGTGCTGCCCGAGCTGGCCGGCGCGCTCAACGATGTCAGCGAGATCAAGATCGTGAAGGCCGGCGACAAGGCCGCGGTGACGCTCAAGCGCGGCAGCAATGACTGGATGGTGGCGGAGCGCGCCGGCTACCCGGCGGACGCTTCCAAAGTGCGCAAGCTCCTCATCGACCTTTCGCAGCTCGAAACCGTGGAAGACAAGACTTCGAACCCCAAGCACTACGCGCAACTCGGTGTTGAAGACATCAAGGATGCGAAAGCGACTGGCACGCGCCTGGACCTTACCGGACTGAAGCAACCGCAACAGCTGATCGTCGGGAAGACATCGGGAATGCATTCTGCGTTCGTGCGCGTGCCCGATCAGGCCCAGAGCTACCTGGCCAGCCCGCAGATCAGCGTCGACGGAGAGCCGGCCAACTGGCTCGATCGAAGCCTGCTCGACATCCCCGCTGCCCAGGTGCAGGAAGCGCGGATTCGATTGGCGGCGGGCGCCCCCTACACCACCAGGCGCGACACGCGGGAACAGACCGACTTCGCCGTGCCCGATCTGCCGAAGGGGCGCACATTGAGCAATCCGGCGGCTGCCAATCCGGTTTCTTCAGCCCTCGGGGGCCTCACCTTTGATGACGTGCGCGCGCTCGCCCCCGACGAGGACTGGAGCAAAGACACGGCGCAAACCGAGTTCCGGCTGTTCGACGGTACCACCATCACGATCCAGGGCCGCTCCGCGGACGACAAGCGCTGGATCCGCATCACTGCCGGATTCGACCCTGCGCTCAATCAGAAATTTGCTGTGAGCCCAGCGCCCGTCAAGAAAGGCGACACCGCATCACCGGCGAGTGCTTCGCCAGCCGCAGGCGCTACAGCGCCGAAATCGCCGGCGCCGGCAGCCACCTCGCCAGCGACTCCTGCCGCGCCACCCGCCAAGAGTGCCGCTGAGAGCCGCACCGAGAGTGAAGCACTGGCCAAGCGCGTTAGTGGCTGGGTCTACGAGATTCCGAGCTACAAGTACGACACGATGTTCCGGCCGCTCGAGCAGTTACTGCAGCCCGCGGCTGCTGGCAAGCCTACCAAGCCGCCTAAGCCCACCAAGCCCAAGAAGCCATGAGCGTCGAGGAGTCGGTGTCGCACGTCGGCGCCGACTCCGCCGGACTGTTGCGCCGCTTCGCTGCCATCTTCTACGACCTGCTGCTGATCATCGCCGTGCTGATGACGGTGACGTGGCTCCTGTTGCCCCTGACGCGCGGTGAAGCGATCACACGCGAAACCGTTGGGGCGTTCGAGTATCTCTACCGCGCTCTGCTGCTCGCACTCGTCGTCGCGTACTTCGGCTTCAGCTGGACCCGATCCGGTGAGACCGTGGGAATGCTTGCCTGGAAAATCCGCGTCGTGCGCCGCGACGGCAGCGCTCTGCGCTGGCGCGATGTGCTGCTGCGCCTGGCCGCCGCGATGCTGTCGTGGCTGCCTGCCGGCCTCGGCTATTTCTGGATGCTGGTCGATCGCGACCGGCTCACCTGGCATGATCGGTTGAGCGAGACGCGGGTAATCAGGGCTACATAAGAGCAGTCCGCTCGAGTCGTTGGCTGGGTGTGCCTTGAGAGCGTGGGTGAAATGCGCAGTGCGATTTCGAGTCAAGAACTCAAAATCGCACGCGAACCCTCAGTCCGGGCGGCGCTCAGACGACGATCCATTAACTAGCCCGAAATAAATCAGGTCTG